>JAKAIC010000018.1 GCA_021814565.1 Actinomycetes bacterium
GCCGGCGCGCGTCAGCAGCTTGTCGCTCGGTACCACGGCGTCCGCCGGATCCTCGCGCAGCGTTCGCAGGAACAGCGTGGACATTCGCAGCATCGGGACTCCCTCGATCAGTGCCGCCAAGGGTAGTCGTGGCGGCGTCCGCTGGTTATCCACAGACCCGAATGGGCCGTAGCCCGTGTACAGGTCGTGGGATCAAGGTGGAACCAGCCGATGCCACCTACATCGAAGAGGCAGCATGAATCCTCTCTTCCCCATCGTGATCGTTTGCTCCCTGGTTGGCACGCTCGCCTCGCCTCGCCTCCGGCGAACGTGGAACGCCAACGCGTTCAAGGGCGCACGAACGGCAAAGGCGTTGTCAGCACTGCGGCTTTCGGTGCACCCGTTGCGTTTGGCCCATGCACCTTGTATCCGTCGGTGATACATCCTCGAGCTAGCCGGCCGGGGTACATCGGCCCGAAGCCATACACAGATTGCGGCAAGGTTCGAGTGACCTCAATAGGCCAGGAAACAAAGCTGGAGTACGAGTGGTACGCATGGTGGAAGCAAGCGCTCATAAAGACCGGGGGAAATATCGGCGAGTCGAAGTACACCCAGCGAAACATCCAGTTCAAATGCGTTGGATCGACGAGCACCGTCTGGGGAGCCACCACTCTGGGCACGGTCAAGTACCGGGGGAAAACCTTCTACGCACGCGTGTATCAGAAGATGCAACGGCTACCCTGTGGCGCATGACCACACGGCTCACACGCACGCAATTGCTGGCGCAGAGCGTCAAGGCGAATGTCGTGTTCTTCCGCTTCGGCAATGAGGAAACTGGCGCCGACCCGATAGTCGCCGTCTGCCGCGATGAAGCTGCGATCGAGACGTTCTGCGCTGTACATGGGCGCGCGATTCAGTACCCCGGTGTGTACTGGCAGGAGCTGCCCCTACAGGGGCCCGACATGCCCTACAGAACCTGGCCGAATCTCGAAACACTGTTCCTCGTGACTGAGGGCGGCATAGGTGACGTTGTTGGTGACACGAATATCGATCCCGTGGCGCTAGCCGTGTTCGTCGATAAGGCCGGGGCCGAAGTGTTTGCGAAGGCGGAAGGCAACCCGAATGTCGTGGTTCGTCAGGTGCCCCTCGACTCCGCCCTGCCCATCCCGTCTGCGATCACCGGCGACCCCCTCCTGTTCTGAGCAGAGAACTCAAGACGCAAGAATCCGCGGCAGCGCATGGGTCGAGACGGTGGAGTCATCGCAGACGTACTACCGCCAGTGTCCAGCCGAATCGAAACCAGAACGTTAGAAGAACACTGTGGCGAAGGTGTCGACGTATTCGAAGCCCACGCGTTCGTAGGCCTTGCGGGCAGGCGTGTTGAAGTCGTTGACATAGAGCTCGACGGCCGGCGCGGTGTCGCGCATGGCCATGCTGGCGACGGCAGCGATGGCAGGTGCGGCCAGCCCCTGTCCGCGCAATTGCGGGCGCACCCACACTCCCTGCAGTTGGCAGGCGGTGGAAGCAATGGCGCCGACCTCGGTCTTGAAGACCATGGCGCCGTCATCGATGCGCACGAAGGAACGCCGGGAGGTGATGGCGTCGCTGATGCGCGCGCGATAGGCGCGCTCCATCCCACCTTCGAGCGGTGAGACGCCAACCTCGGCGGTGAACATCTCCACGCAGGCCGGGAACAGCAACTCGAAGTCGGCGGCTGTGCCCCGCCTTACCAATGGATCGGGTTCCACCAAGGGCGGCTGCCTGAGCACCATCAGGGGTTGCGCCAGACGCCGATCGCGCGGCCAGCCCCAACGGCCGTCCAGGGCCTGCCACAGCAGTTCCAGGTCGGGTTTCCGGCAGACGATGGAGGCCGAATGGCGGCCGGCGCGCACCAGATGATCGGCGAGCGCAAGCGCGCTGTCGGCGTCGAGTTCGCTGGCCACGCAGTTGCCTCCGAGGCTGGCCACCGCCAGCAGTTCGTCATCCTCGAAGATGCCGATGAGCTGGCCCAGGGCACGACGTTCGAGCAGCGCCAGCAGGTAGCAGTTGGCGAAGGGTCGGCGCAACAGGATGGCACGCGCCTGCTCGCTGTCCGCGGGCAGCAGTGGGCGCGTCTGCATACTGCGAATGCTAGGAAACAGTGACGGAGGGCTGGCCTTGGCTGTCACCGAAGTCGGCCAGTTCAGCCAGCTTGAAGGCTTCCTCGATCAGCGTCTCCACGATCTTGGATTCGGGCACGGTCTTGATTACCTCACCCTTGACGAAGATCTGGCCCTTGCCGTTGCCCGATGCGACGCCCAGGTCGGCTTCGCGTGCCTCGCCCGGTCCGTTCACGACGCAGCCCATGACGGCAACGCGCAGCGGGATCTCCATGCCCTTCAGGCCCTCGGTGACCTCCTCCGCCAACTTGTAGACGTCCACCTGGGCACGACCGCAGGAGGGGCAGGAGACGATCTCGAGGCGGCGGGGACGCAGGTTCAGCGACTCCAGGATCTGCAGGCCCACCTTCACTTCCTCCACCGGCGGAGCCGAGAGGGAGACACGGATGGTGTCGCCGATGCCCTGCGAGAGCAGCGCGCCGAAGGCAACACCGGACTTGACGGTGCCCTGGAAAGCGGGGCCGGCCTCGGTGACACCGAGGTGCAGCGGGTAATCGCACTGCTCGCTGAGCAACTGGTAGGCGCGCACCATGACCACAGGATCGTGATGCTTGACCGAGATCTTGAAGTCGCGGAAGTCGTGCTCCTCGAAGAGGGCGGCTTCATTCAGGGCGGATTCCACCAGCGCCTCAGGCGTGGCCTTGCCGTACTTCTCCAGCAGGCGCTTGTCGAGTGAACCGGCATTGACGCCGATGCGGATGGGGCAGGCGGCGGCCTTGGCGGCTTGCGCGATTTCCTTGACCTTGTCGTCGAACTGCTTGATGTTGCCGGGGTTCACGCGCACGGCACCGCAACCGGCATCGATGGCGGCGAACACGTACTTGGGCTGGAAGTGAATGTCGGCGATGACGGGAATCGGCGAATGGCGCACGATCTCGGCCAGCGCATCGGCATCGTCCTGACTGGGGCAGGCCACGCGCACGATCTGGCAGCCGGTGGCCGTGAGTTCGGCGATCTGCTGCAAGGTGGCGTTGACGTCAGCCGTCAGGGTGGTGGTCATGGACTGCACGGTGATGGGGGCATCGCCACCGACCTCGACGGGCTTGGTGTGATGGCGCAAGGTGAGCTTGCGAGTGGGACGGCGAGGCGCGAGCACCGGCGCGGGTCCGGCAGGCATTCCGAGGGAAACCGACATGCGCCAAGTATCCCGCAGTGGCGGCCCATCAGCCGCCGCGGGTGCGACGCGTCAGCCGCCCAGGGTGATGGGCTTCACGATGTCCGCCCATATAACGAGCGCCCCCACCGCGATAAGCAGGGTGGACATGGCATAGGTGAGCGGCAGCAGGCGTGCCGTGTCGACGGGGCCGTTGGCGCGGTGGCCGCGCAGGCGCCGCAGCAGGTTGCGTGCCACTTCCCAGACCGCTGCAGCCACGTGGCCGCCGTCCAGGGGCAGCAAGGGCACCAGGTTGAAGAGGAAGAGGAAGAGGTTGAGGGAGCCCAGCAGCATGAGCAGGCTCACCAGTTTGTCCCAGCCGTCAGCTGAGGAGGCCGCGATCTCGCCGCCGATACGGGTGGCGCCGACCACCGAGACAGGTCCGTTGGGATCGCGGGTGCCGCCGTGGATGAGGGTGGCGCCGAGATCCCAGATCTTGCGCGGGAAGGAAGCAAGCGAGTGCACGGAGGCAGTGGTCATCGACCACATGACTCGAGGCACGATGGTGACGGGGAGGTGCTGACGCTGCCATTGCATGAGCACACCCATGACGGCGCGCTGGTACTTCTCGCCCGTGGGCACACCCGAGGCGTCGTAACGGTCCACCGTGAGCACCTGGAAGTCGATGTTCAGGGTACGGCTGCTGCCATCCGCGTTGAGAACCGTGACGGTGCCCGTGGGATTGCGCTTGGCTGCCTGGGTGAGCGCGGCATCCAGCGACTGCCAATCGGTGACCACGATCCCGTCGATGGCGGTGATGGTCATGCCCGGCTTGAGGCCCGCGCGAACAGCCGCCGAGGGACCGTCAGCGCACTGGCCATTGGTGCCGACCAGACCCCGCGGGTTGGCGTTGGAGAGGGTGCACGGTGACACCGTGCCCACGGTGGTGCTGGCGGCCGGCAAGCCGACGCCGACCAAGGCCACGGCGAAGAGCAGCCCGGCCAGCAGCAGGTTCATGGTGGGTCCGCCGAGCATGATGGTGATGCGCTGGGCGATGGGCTTCTCGTAGAAGGTGCGCCCGTTGTCGCTGGGCAGCACCTCCGAAAGCGCGTCCTGCCGGGCCTCCTCGGCCATGCGCGAGAACACACCGGTGCCACCGCTCTGCGAAGCAGGTGGGTACATGCCGATCATGCGGATGTACCCACCCACCGGAATGGCACGCAGGGCGTACGTGGTCTCGCCGAAGCGTTTGGAGAACAGGGAGGGCCCGAAGCCGATGGCGTAATCGGAGACGCGGACACCGAACTTCTTGGCCGGCAACAGGTGCCCGACCTCATGCAGGGCGATGGACACAGCGATGCCAGTGACCACGGCCAGCATGCCGAGGATCTGCCATCCCATGAACTGCTCCTGTCGAATTAGCGGTCGATGAGGCTGCGAGCCTGCGCCCGCGCCCATCCTTCCGCCTGCAGTACATCATGCACGGTGGCACCGACAGTCGGCACAAAGTCCGATCCGGGTTCGGTGTGCTTCTGGTCAAGATGTATCTGCACAACCCGGTGCACGGTGTCGAGGATGCCGGTGAAGGGCAGCAACCCGTCATGGAAGGCCTCCACCGCGGTCTCGTTGGCCGCATTGAAGACGGCCGGGGCGGTCCCGCCGGTCTCCCCCACCAGACGGGCCAGGGCGATGGCCGGGAAGGCGAGGTTGTGGAGGGGCTCGAAGCTCCAGCTGGAGGCCGTGGACCAATCGCAGGCCGGTCCGGCACCGGGAACCCGGGCCGGCCAATTGAGGCCCAAGGCGATGGGAATGAGCATGCTGGGCGGGGACGCCTGGGCAATGGTGGAACCGTCCCAGAACTCCACCATGGAATGCACCACCGACTGCGGGTGCACCACCACCTCGATGGCCGGGAAGGGGATGTCGAAAAGCAGATGGGCCTCGATCACCTCCAGGCCCTTGTTGACGAGTGTGGCCGAGTTGGTGGTGACCATGCGGCCCATGTTCCAGGTGGGATGCGCCAATGCCTGCTGAGGCGTGACGCCCTCCATCTGCTCGCGCGTCCAACCTCGGAAGGGCCCGCCACTGGCGGTGATGACGAGCCTGCGCACTTCATGGCGATTGCCGGCACGCAGGCATTGGGCGATGGCCGCATGCTCGGAATCCACGGGCACGATTTGACCGGGCATGGCGGCGGCCTTCACCAGCGGCCCACCCACCACCAGTGATTCCTTGTTGGCCAGGGCCAGCACCGAACCGGAGTTGATGGCGGCCAGGGTCGGCATGAGGCCGACCGATCCGGTGATGCCATTGAGGATGACGTCAGCACCACGGTCGGCGAGATGGGTGGCCGCCTCGGGTCCGGAAAGCACGGTGACGTCCTCGAGCAGCAGCGCACGGAAGGCCTGGGCCGCGCGCTCATCAGCGATGGCCACCGTGCGAACACCGAATTCGCGGGCCTGCTCGGCCAGCAGGGTCACGTTCCCGCCCTGGGCGGAAAGGCCGATCACCTTGAAGCGATCGCGATTGCGACGCACGATGTCGAGCGCCTGGGTGCCGATGGATCCCGTGGAACCCAGGATGGTGACGCTGCGAGTCATTGTGCAATCGTGCCACCATTCTCAGGCCGTTCGGCGTGCGCTCCGCGCCGGAGTTTGGCACTCGTGCGCGCAGCCGTAGCCTCTCCCCATGACTCCTCGCATCGGCGGTCCCACACTGCCCCAGAAGCGGGAACTGGTCACGGCCATTCCCGGTCCCAAGTCCGTTGAACTCATGGCGCGTCGTCGTGCCGCAGTCAGTGCCGGCGTCGGCGGCACGCTTCCCGTGTTCGCTGCTGCAGCGGGCGGCGGCGTTGTCGTCGATATCGATGGAAATTCCTTCATTGATCTCGGTGCCGGCATTGCTGTCACCAATATCGGCAACGCCTCGCCGCATGTCGTGCAGGCCGTGCAGGAGCAGGTTGCTGCCTTCACCCACACCTGTTTCACGGTCACGCCCTATGAGTCCTACGTACAGGTGTGCGAGGAGCTCAATCGCCTGACACCCGGAGACCACGAGAAGCGGTCCGCACTCTTCAACTCCGGCGCCGAAGCCATCGAGAACTCCATCAAGATCGCTCGCTCGTACACGCGACGCCAGAAGATCGTCGTGTTCGAGCACGCCTACCATGGCCGCACCAACCTCACCATGTCCCTGACGGCCAAGAACATGCCGTACAAACACAACTTCGGCCCCTTTGCCGGCGATGTGTACCGCGTGCCCATGTCGTACCCGCTGCGCGATGGCGGCCGCTCCGGTCTGGAAGCGGCCAAGGCCGCCATCTCACACATCGACAAGGAATGCGGCGCCGACACGGTGGCCGCCATTCTCATCGAGCCCATCCAGGGCGAGGGCGGTTTCATCGTGCCCGCTGACGGCTTCCTGCCGGCACTGCTGGAGTACGCGCGCCAGAACGGCATTGTCTTCATCGCCGATGAGATCCAGACCGGCTTCGCGCGCACCGGCGCGTGGTTCGCCTGCGAACACGAGGGCATCGTCCCCGACCTCATGACCACGGCCAAGGGCATCGCAGGCGGCTTGCCGCTCTCAGCCGTCACCGGTCGCGCGGAGATCATGGACGCTGTCCACGCCGGCGGGCTGGGCGGCACTTACGGCGGCAACCCGCTGGCCTGTGTGGCAGCGCTGGCAGCCATCCGCACCATGGAGGAGATGAACGCGGTCTCCATGTACAAGAACATCGAGGCCATCATGTGGTCACGACTCGAGGCCATGCAGCGGCAGCACCCCACCATCGCCGAGATCCGCGGTCGTGGAGGCATGATCGCCATTGAATTCGTGAAGTCCGGCAGCGACGAACCCGATGCCGACCGCTGCAGCAAGGTGGCCAAGTACTGCCATGAGCACGGTGTCCTCATCCTGACGGCGGGCACCTACAACAACGTCATCCGCTTCCTGCCTCCGGCGTCCATCAGCGATGCACTGCTGAACGATGCTCTGGATGTGCTCAACCAGGCGCTTCAGGCAACCGCCTGATACGCCAGCGACGAAGCGAATGCCACAACAGCAATTCCAAACCAACGAGGGTGTGCTATGAGCAAGTACGCAGTGATCGACCCCGCCACCGGGGAGCTAGTGAAGTCGTATCCGACCGCCACCGATGAGCAGGTGTGGGAGGCGTTGCGCAACGCGGATGCGGCCCACAAGGAGTGGAGCAGGCGGTCCGTCGCGGACCGTGCCGCGGTCGTGCGACGCGTGGGTCAGATCCACAGCGAGCGCGCAGCCGAGCTGGCTGCCATCATGGTTCGTGAGATGGGCAAGCCCCTCCCCGAGGCCGTCATGGAAGCCGAGTTCTCGGGTGCCATCTACGAGTACTACGCCGACCATGCCGAGGATCTGCTGGCGGACAAGCCCATCGAGGTCGTGTGGGGCACCGGCACGGCAGTGATTCGTCCTTCCTCCATCGGCGTGATCCTCGGCATCATGCCCTGGAACTTCCCCGCCTACCAGGTCGCACGGTTCGCCGGTCCCAACCTGGTGGCGGGCAACACCGTGCTGCTCAAGCATGCATCGCAGTGCCCCCAGTCGGCGGCCTGGATCGAGGCCGCCTTCCACGAGGCCGGTGCACCTGCGGGCGCCTACGTGAACATGTACGCCACCTCGCAGCAGATCGCCGCACTCATCGCTGATCCCGCGCTACGCGGCGTCTCCCTCACCGGTTCCGAGCGCGCAGGCGCGGCGGTGGCCGAAGTTGCAGGGCGCAACCTCAAGAAGTGCGTGCTCGAACTCGGCGGCTCCGACCCCTTCATCCTGCTCAGCACCGATGACCTCGACGCTGCCGTGGCAGCTGCGGTTTCGGCGCGCGCAGACAACGTCGGTCAGGCCTGCAACGCGGGCAAGCGCATGATCGTCATCGCCGATCTCTACGACGCCTTCCTCGAGAAGTTCACCGCCAAGATGATGGAGCGCGACGCCAGCAGCCCCCTCTCCTCAACCGGTGCTGCCAAGGATCTCGCCACCCAGGTATCCCGTGCGGTGTCCGGCGGCGCGAGCCTGGTGCAGGCAGGCGAGCCCAAGGACGCCTTCTTCCCGCCGGCGGTGCTCACCGGACTCACCTCCGACAACGATGTCTACTACGAAGAACTCTTCGGCCCCGTAGCCTCGGTATTCCGTGCGGAGGATGAGGCGGATGCCATTCGCATCGCGAATGACACACCCTTCGGCCTCGGCTCCTACCTCTTCACCACCGACCCGGAGCAGGCACAGCGCGTCGCCAATGCGCTCGACACGGGCATGGTCTACGTCAACGGCGTGGGCATGGATGCACCGGAACTCCCCTTCGGCGGGACCAAGCGCTCCGGCTTCGGCCGCGAACTCGGCACCCTAGGCATCGAGGAGTTCCTGAACAAGAAGCTCATCCGCATCAACGGCTGAGCCGCGGCGCACGATCAGCGATCAAGCAGCGGGCGCGTCGGATCCCACGTGGTTCCGGCGCGCTCGTCCTTTCTGCGACGAGCGATACCGGACAACACCTCGAGCACCACGCGATTGGCGAGCATGACGGTGATGTCCGCATGGTCATAACCGGGAGCCACTTCCACCACGTCCACCCCCAGCAGCGGCACCTCGTAGGCAATGCGCCTGACCGCGTCCAGCAATTGGCGTGAGGTGAGCCCGCCGGGTTCCGGAGTGCCGGTTCCCGGTGCCTGCCCCGGATCGACGACGTCGACATCGACGGACAGGAATACGCCATCGCAGTCATCGAGCGCGATGGCGAGCGCCTCGGCGAGGCAGGCCTCTAGTCCGCGGGCGCTGATCTCCGTCATTTCATACGAGCGCATCTGCTGCCCGGCCATCCAGTCCAGCGTCTCCGGTTCCGGCCAGTAGCCGCGCAGGCCCAACTGCAGGAAGCGGTCACCTCGCACCGCACCCGATTCAATGAGCTGACGCATGGGGTGGCCATGACCGATCAGCGAGCCGAAGGTGATAGTGCCGGTGTCGGCGTGAGCGTCGAAATGGATGAGTCCGATGCGACCCCAGCCATGCGCCCGGGCTACGCCCGTTGCATCGGGCCAGGTGATGGTGTGATCTCCGCCCAGTACCAGCGGCATGGCGCCCGCCCGGGCCACGCGTTCGATCACGACCTCCAGTGCAGCGCAGGCCGTGGCAGCGTCGCCCGAGAACATCTCCACGTCTCCACCGTCGAGGACGCGGATGTCCTGCAGACCGTCAACGCGCATGGCCAGCGAGGGCCGCGAACCGTCATGAGGCAGATAGTCGGTGCCGCGTATGGCGGCAGGCCCGAAGCGCGCGCCTGCCCGGAAGGAGGTGCCACCATCGAAGGGAGCACCCACGATGACGACGTCCGCACCGGCGAAGGTGGAGGGATCCTCAAGATCGCAGGGCTCGACCCCCAGGAAGGTGATGTCCGGACCGAACTGGGCGCCGTACCGCGTCATGAACTCAAGCCTTCCTGCGCGCCTTGCCGACCAGCTGCGCGGCAATCACGATAGCGAGCGAGCCGAAGAACATGATGGATCCGATGACGTTCACCTGCGGCGGAATGCCGCGCTGAGCGGCGCCCCATACATACATGGGGAAGGTGACGATGGTGCCGCTGTTGAAGTTGGTGATGATGTAGTCGTCGAAGGACAGCGAGAAGGACAGCAGTGCCGCCGCAGCAATACCCGGTGCCACCAGCGGCAGCGTGACGTAACGGAAGGTCTCGCGCTCGTTGGCATAGAGGTCGGCGGCCGCCTCCTCCAGGCGCGGATCCATGCCCTGGAGTCGGGACTTCACGGTGACCACCACGAAGGAGATGCAGAACATGATGTGTGCGATGGCAATGGTGGTGAAGCCGAGCGGCAGTCCCATGTTGAGGAACAGGGCCAGCAGCGAGGCACCCAGCACCACTTCGGGGGTGGCCATGGGCAGGAAGATGATGAGGTTGGTGCTCGAACGCCCGATGAAGCGGTAGCGCACCAGTGCGAACGCGATCAGGCTTCCCAGGATGGTGGCCACGAAGGTGGCCACGAGCGCGATGCGCAGTGAGATACCCAGGGCATTCATGATGGTGGGATCGCGGCTGATGTGCGTCCAGGCGTCGAAGGAGAAGGCGTTCCACGTGCTGTTCTGCCGGCCCACGGGCTTGTTGAAGGAGAAGAGGAACACCACCGCGATGGGGAGGAACAGGTACAGCAGGGCCAGGATGCCGTAGGCCGCAATCAGGTGCGAACGGATCCAGCGTGAGGTGCGCATCCAGGCACTGGGGCGGTAGCGGACGGCATGGGTGGTGGCAGGCATCAGAGCAACTCCTCCGTTCCGGCACGGCGCACATACACCGTGACCACCACCAGGATCGTCACCAGCAGTACGAACGACATGGCTGCTGCCGTCGGGTAGTCACGGATCTGGATGAACTGCGAATCGATGACGTTGCCGATCATGCGATCTGTGGGGCCGCCCAGCAACTGGGCGTTGATGTAGTCGCCGGCCGCCGGGATGAAGGTGAGCAGGGTTCCTGCCACCACACCGGGAAGCGACAGCGGCACGGTGACCTTGCGGAAACCGGTGAAGGGCTTGGCGTACAGATCACCCGCGGCCTCGATGAGACGCACGTCGATCTTCTCCAGTGAGGAATAGAGCGGCAGCGTCATGAAGGGCAGGAAGTTGTAGGTGAGACCAGCAACCACGGCAATGGGTGTCGCGATGATGCGATGGTCCGGCAGCAGTCCCAGATTGTTGATGAACTGCGTGACGAAGCCGTCGTCAGCCAGGATGGTGCGCCAGGCGTAGGTGCGGATCAAGAAGGATGCGAAGAACGGTGCCACGACGAGCACCAGCAGGAAGTTCTTGAAACGGCCAGACCGGAAGGCGATGAAGTAGGCCAGAGGATAGGCGATGATGAGTGCCAGAACCGTTGCCATTGCTGCGTATTCGAAGGACCGCGCGTACTGCTCCAAGTACGCCTGCATGGCACTTGAGTAATTGGCGACGTTGAAGCCGGGCAGGAAACCGGCGTCGGGATTGCCCGGCTGCCTGGCGTTCATCAGCGAGGTCTGCGCCAGCGAGAAGAGCGGGACCAGGAAGAAGACAGTGAGCCAGGCCAGGCCAGGGATCAGCAACAGGTAGGGCGTGGACTTGCGTCGGCCTACGCGCGCCTGCTCGAACTTGGCGCCACCGCTGGGGAGAACGGCGACCATGTCACTCGTCCTCGGCGTCGGCCGCTTCCGCAACCTCCGCCGCTTCCGCTGCCAACTCGTTGCCGGCGTCGAGATCATCATCGCCGTCAAGGCCGAAGGTGAAGCCGTATTCCCATACCAGTTCGACGTTGTCGCCGGCCTTGACCTCAGGAGCGCCCTCGTCGTTGAGCTCGAACACGGTGACCGGACGATCAGGATCCCATGGTGTTTCGACGGTGTACTGCGTGGCCACACCGGTGAAGGAGACGTCGAGCACCTCGCCGCGAACGCGGTTCACGTTTTGCTCATCCTTGTAGGCAATGCGCATCTTCTCGGGGCGCACACCGATGATGAGGCCGCCGCTGTCGTCTGCGGCGCGATTCGCGGGCAGCCGGACCTCTCCGCCCGGCACGCGCACCAGCAGGTCCGCGCCATCACGTCCGGTGATCTGGCCATGAACCAAGTTGCTCTGGCCCAGGAAGTTGGCTACGAAGGCGGTGCGCGGCAGGTCGTACATCTCCGCCGGAGCACCCATCTGCTCGATGAGTCCGGCATTCATCACGGCGATGGTGTCGGCCATGGTCATGGCCTCCTCCTGATCATGCGTGACATGGATGAAGGTGGTGCCCACCTCGGACTGGATGCGCTTGAGCTCGATCTGCATCTGGCGACGCAACTTGAGATCGAGCGCACCCAGCGGTTCGTCGAGCAGCAACACGTCGGGACGGTTCACCAGAGCGCGGGCCACAGCCACGCGCTGTTGCTGGCCACCGGAGAGCTGTGCCGGCTTGCGACGAGCCAAGGCTGTCAGCTCGACCAGCTCCAGCACGGCATTCACTCGCTGCTCGACCTCGGCACCCTTGACGCCCTGCCGGCGCAGGCCGAAGGCCACGTTCTCGAAGATGTCGAGGTGCGGGAACAGCGCGTAGGACTGGAAGACGGTATTGATCGAGCGCTCGTAGGGCCGGCGTGTCGTGATGTCGCGGTCGCCCAGCAGGATCTGTCCTTCGCTGGGCGTCTCCAGGCCTGCCACCATGCGCAGCGTCGTCGTCTTGCCGCAGCCCGACGGGCCGAGCAGGGCGAAGAATCCGCCGCCCGGCACCGTCAGGCTGAGATCGTCCACCGCCGTGAACGTGCCGAACGATTTCGTCACATGGACGAGATGAAGGTCCTCGATGCGGGCCTGCTCAGCCAACGTGTATACCTGCGCCTTTCACGGGAACGGTGTGCAATCGGGCCGCACCACCGGTGCAGCCCACAGGATCAGGCTCCGGAGAGCTTGGCGAACTTCTGCGAGTAGGAGGCCTGCTGCACATCCGTGAGCGGCATGAAGACCTGCACGCTGGCCAGCGTCTTCTGATCGGGGAAGATGGCTGGATTGTTGACCTGCGTGGGATCGATCTTCTTCATCGCGTCCTGCGCGCCCTTGACCGGCGAGATGTACTGCACGTAGGCGGCAACGGTGGCCGCAACATCCGGCTGGTAGTAGAAGTTCATCCAGGCCTCGGCGTTCTTCTTGTGCGCGGCGAGTACCGGGATCAGCATGTTGTCGGTCCACAGGGTGCCACCGGACTCGGGAATGTTGAAGCCGTAGGTGTTGGTGTCGTTCAACATGTCGCCCGACCAGGCGATGGCTGCGATCACTTCGCCGGCCGCCATGGCCGTCTTGTAGTCATTGCCCGTGACCTGACGGATGGTGCCGTCGTCGACCTTCTTCTGCAGCAGGTCGATGGCGGCCTGGAAATCGGCATCCGTGAACTTGTCGGCGCGCTTGCCCATGGCCATGAGAGTGACACCGATGGTGTCGCGCATCTCCGAGAGGATCGTGACACGACCCTTGAGGCGGGGATCCCAGAGGTCATCGAGGGTCTTGATCTCAGTCTTGCCCGTGGCCTTGAGCAACAACTTCTTGTTCCAGCCCAGGCCGGCGAAGCCCGACATCCAGGGCATGGTGAAGGCACGCGTGGGATCGAAGGCCACGTTCATCCAGGTCTCGCCGATGTTGGCGTGGTTGGGCACGTTCGCGAGGTCGATGCGCTGTGCGTAGCCCTTGCGGATCCAGATGTTCGCCATCCAGTCGGTGGCGGTGATGAGGTCGCGGCCGATGGGCTGGCCGTTTTCGAGCTGCGTGCGCACCTTGGCGTAGAACTCGTTGTTGTCGTTGTAGTCCTCGTTGTAGTTGACGAGGATCCCGGTTTCCCGGTGGAAGCGGTCCAGAGTCGGACGGTGTCCGGCCTTGTCGACGTCGATGTAGTCGATCCAGGTGGACCAGTTCATGATCTTCTCTTTGTCGGAGATGTCAGTGTTGGTCGGCGCAGGCGTCGCGGAGGTGGAGGCCGTGCTCCCACCGATGCCACTGCCACAGGCGGCAGCTACTGCGCCGACGCCGGCGAGGCCACCCAACTGCAGAACCCGACGGCGAGACATCAACCTGACAAGGTGCGCGATCCGCGGGTCCTCAGGTGTTCGGTTCATTCCCTGTCCTCCACTGTTCCGGTCAACGAACGTTCGCTTCAACCGCCGAGTCTGTCGCATCCGTGGAAGCGGAAATGGGAGCGACGTCCTCATTCGGGTTATACGGACAGTAGGCCGGGTGCTGCGGTTTCGCTAGCACGTTCGGCGAAATGCTGCGAAATCCTTCGTTTGCACGTTGAATGGCTGCGGAATCGCTTGCCAGCAACCGTCCACCCTGCGAAACTCGAGGGCATGGCCAAGCCCGACACTGCCTCGATGCCGCTCGACGACGTTTCCAAGGCCATCATCGAACAATTGCAGCGGGACGGGCGGGCGCCGTACGCCTCCATCGGCAAGGCGGTGGGCCTCTCGGAGGCAGCGGTGCGCCAGCGAGTTCAGCGCATGCTGGATGCCGGTGTGGTGCAGGTGGTTGCCGTCTCCAATCCCATGCAGTTGGGGTTCACCCGAGCCGCCATGATCGGGCTCAACGTCGATGGCAGCATGGAAGCGGTGGCCGAGCGGATCGCCAAGATGCCGGAGATCGACTACGTCGTCATCACCGCCGGCTCCTTCGATCTGCTGTGCGAGGTCGTGTGTGAGAACGACGAGCAGTTGCTGAGCATCCTGCAGGACCGGCTGCGTGCCATTCCGGAAGTCAAGGAGACGGAGACCTTCGTCTACCTGAAGTTGCTGAAACAGACCTACCAATGGGGTACCCGATGAATCCGAACGATCCGATCGAACATCTCATCACCGGAAAGGACTGGTCCACCTCGGCACGCGACAACCTGTGGCTCTCCTTCACCCGACATGGTGCCTTCTACGGGCTGGGCAGCCGCGAGGTGCCGGTGATCACCCGCGCCGAGGGCATCCACATCTACGACGACAAGGGCAACCGCTACATCGACGGACTCTCCGGTCTCTTCGCCTCCAATATCGGCCATGGCCGCGAGGAGATGGCGGCAGCGGCCTACGAGCAGATGATGAAGCTCGACTACTTCCCGCTCTGGGGCCTGGCACATGACAAGGCCACGGAACTGGCTGAACGCCTGGCCTCATACGCTCCCGGCGACCTCAACCGCGTGTACTTTTCCACCACCGGCGGCGAAGCTGTCGAATCGGCCTGGAAGCTGGTCAAGCAGTTCTACAAGCTCACCGGGAAGCCCTTGAAGCACAAGGTCATTTCTCGCTACATCTCCTACCACGGCACCACCGCAGGCGCGCTCTCCATCACCGGCATCCCCGGTGCCAAGCAGTACTTCGAGCCGCTCGTGCCGACGACCATTCGCGTGCCCAACACCAACATCTACCGCGCGCCCGAACATCTTCGTGACAATGCAGAGGCCTTCGGCAAGTACTGCGCTGACGAGATCGAGCAGGCCATCATCATGGAGGGCCCCGATACGGTCGCGGCCATCTTCCTGGAGCCGGTGCAGAACTCCGGCGGATGCTTCACTCCCCCACCCGGATATCTCGAACGTGTCCGGGAGATCTGCAACCAGTACGACGTGGTCATGGTGGCGGATGAGACGATCACCGGCTTCGGGCGCATCGGTGACTGGTTCGCCATGAACCGCTTCGGAGTGGTGCCGGACATCATCACCTGTGCCAAGGGTCTCACCTCGGGCTATGCCCCGCTGGGCGCCATGATCGTGTCCGACTTCTTCTTCGAGCCCTTCAAGCACGGCACCAACGCCTTCCTCCACGGCTTCACCTATGGCGGCCATCCCATGTCCGCGGCCGTCGCCATGAAGAACCTGGACATCATGGAGCGCGAGCACATCAACCAGCATGTGCGCGACAACGAGGACGGCTTCCGCAAGACCTTGGAGAAGCTGCTCGACCTGCCCATCGTCGGTGACGTGCGTGGCGCCGGCTACTTCTACGCCATCGAATTGGTGAAGGACAAGCAGACCCGCGAGACCTTCACCGACGATGAGGGCGAACGCCTGCTGCGCGGCTATGTCTCCGGCGCCCTCTGGTACAACGGCCTGTACTGCCGCGCCGATGACCGAGGGGACCCGGTGATCCAGCTGGCGCCGCCACTCGTCACCAACCAGGACACCTTCGATGAGATCGAGGGCATCCTGCGCAGCGTGCTGGAGAAGGCGCAGGACTTCCTGTGAGCCACGACTCCGGTCTCTCGGCACGCACCGAGTTCGGACGCAAGCCCGAACGCGGTTCCCATGAGCGCAGCGATTTCAACGCGGTGGTCGACGCGGCCCGCGTCGGTCATCTCGGGTATGTCGTCGACGGCCGGCCCTATGTGCTGCCCGTCGGCTTTGCCCGCGACGGCGAGGCCCTGGTATTCCACGGCTCGACGGGCGCCCGGCCCTTCCGCTTGCTGGCGGAGGGTGCGCCCTGCTGCTTCACCGTCACGCATGTCGATGGATTGGTGCTAGCCCGCAGCGCCAACGACTCCTCGATGAACTACCGTTCCGCCGTTGTCCTCGGCAACTGCGAGGCCATCACAGAGGAAACCGAGAAGTGGCGCATCCTCGATGTCATCACCGATCACCTGCTGCCGGGTCGGCGTGCGTCGCTGCGCCCGATGACCAGGAAGGAAGTGGCAGCGACGCTGGTGCTGCGCCTGCCCATCGTCGAATTCTCGGTCAAGTCGCGGAGCGGTGGCCCCGGCGATGAAGGTGCGGATATCGACTTCCCCGTGTGGTCCGGCGTGATGCCGGTGGTCACGAGCTTCGGCACGCCGATTCCGGCCGCCAACATGGACCCCGCCATCCCCGAACCCGAGTACTTGCGCAGTTGGCGCGCCTGAGACCGAGGTCGTGCGCCCCGGCCATGGAGGTGTCGTCATGAACGGATGGGGGCCGGAGTCCTGGCCCGATTCGCTGTGGAGGGCCACCGCCGAGCCGTTGTCGCTCCCCGCGACAGCCTTGCCAGCATCGGCCGATGTGGTCATCATCGGTGCGGGCTACAGCGGCCTCTGGACAGCACTGCACGTGCTCCGCGAACAACCCGGCCTCTCGGTGGTCGTGTTGGAGCGCACCGCTGTGGGCTTCGGCGCGAGTGGCCGCAACGGGGGCTGGGTGTCGGCGCTCTTCCCGACATCACCGGAGAAGCTGGCAGCCGCCTCCTCCAAATCCGCTGCGCTCGCCATGCGCAAGGCGCTGCGCGACGTCGTGGACGATCTGGCCGATTGGTCGCACGAGGAGCACATCGACTGCGAGTACGCCAAGGGCGGCACCATCACGGTGGCGCGGAACGCCGCACAGCGGGAATCACTGCGTGCAGAGGTGGAGCACCAGCGAGATTGGGGCAGCTCGGACACCGAGTTCCTCGACGCTGCGGCCACGGCCGAACATGTGCGCATTCAAGGTACGGAAGCCGGCATGTACACGCCACATTGCGCGGTCGTGCATCCACTCAAGCTGGCGCGCGGATTGGCCCGGGCAGTGACTGCACGCGGCGGCGTCATCGTGGAGCAGTGCACAGCACTCTCCTACAAACAGGGCGTGGTATCCACCGACCACGGCGTCATCAGCTGCGGGTCAGTGGTGCGTGCAACCGAGGGTTTCACCGCACGCTTCGAGGCTCACCTTCGCGAGCTCATGCCCATCTACTCCCTCATGATCGCCACCGAGCCCCTGCGCGCGGAGCAGTGGGAGGAGATCGGTCTGGCCCGCCGGGAGAGTTTCACAGAACAGCGCCATGTCGTGATCTACGGGCAGCGCACCGCGGACGGGCGACTGGCCTTCGGTGGTCGTGGCGCGCCCTACCACTGGGCGTCTGCCGTCGATGCTCGCTTCGACCAGCACCCACGCGTGCACACGCGGCTGCAACAAACGCTCACCGAGCTCTTCCCCTCGCTGCAGGGCGTGCGCATCACCCATCGCTGGGGTGGCGCCCTCGGTATCCCGCGTGACTACTTCCCCTTCGTGAACCTGGAGGACGGCATAGGCGTCATGGGCGGCTATGTCGGTGATGGCGTGGCAGCCGCAGCGCTGGCGGGTCGCACCATGGCCGAGCTGCTGCTAGGCCGCACCAGCGACCGCACCGCCTTGCCCTGGGTCAACCGGCACACACGCCGGTGGGAACCAGAACCCCTGCGCTGGCTGGAGGCCAACGGGATGCTGGCTGGGCTCACCCTGGCGGACGCCCAGGAGGCACGAAGCAACCGACCCAGCCGGTTGGCAGATCTGCTGTACCGGCTGCTCTAGGTCGACGTCAGCGGCGGGCCACGGACTCGGGAACCACGCGCGCGGCCAACTGGATGAGGGCCTGGGTCGCGGACAGCCACGACACCTCTGCCGGTGCCACCATGACGATGTCGCGGATGATCTCCTCGCGAACGGCCGTACGTGGCAACTGTTCGCCCTGCACGAAGGGCAGCCACATGTCGGTGGCGAGCGTGATGCCGAGCCCCTGTGCCGCCATCTGCATGGTGGCGGCGACGTCATTCACCTCGTGCTGGACTCGCGGCTCCACGCCGACCCGTCGGAAGGCGGCGCGGGCCACGCGTCCCAGCACCGTGGATTCGGCGGGAAGGATCCAGGCCTCCTCTGCCAGGTCGGCAAGGGAGGTGGGGCGGCCCGCGGGCAGTGCCTGCCGAATGGAACCAGCCACCCAGTAGCGCTCGGTGAGCAGATTGACGATGGAGGTGGAGCGTTCACGCGGGAGGGGGGCCTCGGGATGTTCCAGCCCGAAGGCCAGATCCACTTCGCCACGTGAGACGGAACGCACGCTGAAGTCCGCATCCACTTCACGGGTGGTGACGGTGAGCTCGGGAAAACGCTTCGCCGACTCCGCTAGCAATGGTGCCAGCAGCGCCGCCGCCGAACTGCCCCAGGTGCCGAGGACCAGGGTGCCGGCGATCTCGCCACCGGCCTGCATGACGGAACTTCGGGCTCGATCCTCAGCGGCCAGCACGCGCTCGGCCTCGTTGGCCAGAGCATGCCCGGCATCGGTGAGCAACGAACGACGGCCCACCTTGATGAACAGTGTGACACCCACTGCCTTCTCAAGTTCGGCCAACTGCTGGGAGACCGCGCCGGGTGTGTATCCCATCGCATCCGCTGCCTCGGACATGGTGCCCCAGCGCGCGAACTCGCGCAGCGTGGCCAGCTGGTTGATGTTCAGGCGTGGCATGGCAGCATCCCTTCCCCTCGGGAGGGGCGCCGTACATGAAGAATGCGCGGCCCCGTTCCCGGATTACGGGAACTGGAACCGCGCATGTAATCGAACGTCGCCTGCCGTTCGATCAGCCTTCGCGAAGAATTAGCGTCAAGTGGGCCGTGAGTGCCGTGACGGCGAGAGCCGCGATGATCCACATGTCGTGCTCCTTCCCTCGATGCAGGTGGCTCCTGCGGTCGGTGACCCCGTCTGGTGCTGGCGTCCTTGAGGAAAGGATGGAGCAGTATTCTCTTTAGCACAAGCGATGCTTTCTACGAAAGATTCATTAGCGATGCTAACGCTTACGCGGGTAGCTGTCAGCCGTTGGCGCCCAACGGCAAAAGCACCGCAGTCGCTCGCTTGCGCGCCAAGTTTGGGGAGCGCTGCGCTCACTCGCTCAGCGATAGGCGGGGAGCCCGGTGAGGGCTTCCCCGATGACGAGTGTGTGCATCTCATGGGTGCCCTCGTAGGTGAACACCGATTCCAGGTTGTTGCTGTGGCGGATGACCGGATACTCCAGCGTGACACCATTCGCACCCAACAGGGAGCGGCTCTCGCGGGCGATCTCGAGCGCCATTCTGGCGTTGTTGAACTTGCCCATGCTGATCTGCTCCGGTCGCACGCCGTGGCCATCCTTGAGGCTGCCGATGCGGTGCGCGAGCAGCCAGCCGGTGTCCAGCGCCACCGCCATCTCCGCCAGCTTCCGCTGTGTCAGCTGGTAGCCGGCGATTGGCTTATCGAACTGCACGCGTGAAGTGGAGTAGTCGATCGCGGTCTCCAGGCAGTCGCGAGCGGCGCCAAGGACACCCCAGATGATGCCGAAGCGCGCCTCATTGAGACAGCTGAGCGGGCCGCGCAATCCACGCGCCAATGGCAGTAGGGCCGAAGCAGGCAGCCGCACCCGGTCCAGCACCAACTCGGAGGTGACCGAGGCACGCAACGAGAGCTTGCGATGGATGGTGTTGGCAGTGAAGCCGGCCGTGTCAGTGGGCACCACGAAACCACGGATCCCCTCGTCGGTCTGCGCCCAGACCACGGCCACGTCAGCGACGCTGCCATTGGTGATCCACATCTTGGTGCCGTTCAGCACCCAATCGTCACCGTCCCGGCGCGCGACCGTGCGCATGCCCGCCGGATTGGAGCCGAAATCCGGCTCGGTGAGGCCGAAGCAGCCAAGTGCCTCGCCGCGCGCCATCCGTGGCAGCCACTCCTGCTTCTGCTCCTCACTTCCCCAGTGGTGGATCGCGAACATGGCCAGCGAGCCCTGCACCGAAACCAACGAGCGCAGCCCCGAATCACCGGCCTCCAGCTCCAGGCAGGCCAGGCCGTAGGAGATGGCGTCTGTGCCCGCGCACTCATAACCCTCAAGGTGCATGCCGAGCAGACCGATTCCACCCATCTCCCGCGCCAACTCCCTGGCGGGGACCTGGCCGCGCTCGAACCAATCCGCGATTTCGGGCCGTATGCGCGCGTCGACGTACTGGCGCACGGTGTCGCGGATCATGCGCTGCTCGTCGGTGAGCATGGAATCCAGATCCAGCAGTGCCAATGGACGTTGTGGCATCTTGGGTTCTCCTCCGGTCAGTGACCGAGGACGCGACTGACGCGTTCCACGGCATGGTCTTGGTGGGCGTGCAAAAGTTCGAGTGTGCGGGGCAGGTCACGGGCGGTAACCGCGGCCAGGATCTCGCGGTGCTCGCGGCGCACCTGCTCGCGGTTCTCAGGCTCGACGAAGTACATGGAACGGTAGGCATCCGTGGCATCCCACAGTTGGCGGATGAGTCGGGTCAGGCGTGGCATGCCGACGCTGTCGATGAGCAGGAAGTGGAAACTGCGATTGGCGCGCGTCATGGCGGGGATGTCCGCGATGGCGTCTGCCTGCTCGATGGCCTCGACCGCGTCCTGCAGGGCCGCAAGATCCTCGTCCGTCAGCAGCGGCAGCGCAGCCGCCACGGCTTCATCCTCCAGTAGCCGACGGATGCGATAGACCTCGACCAGATCGGCGCTGGACAGCTCGGCCACGAAGTAACCGCGGTGTGGGTGATAGGCCACCTGGCCCTCACCTTCCAGGATCTTCAGTGCCTCGCGGAGCGGCACCCGCGAGGTGCCGAGACGTTCAGCCAGCGCCTCCTGTCGGATCTGCTCGCCTGGTCGTAACTCGCCAGTCACGATGCTGCGGCGCAACTCGGCGAGCACGAACTCCTGGGCGGTGGGAGGCCGGCGCGGCGGCTCGGTCGCCGTCACAGCAGTTCCTGCAGGTCAGTGCTCCCGATGGCCGGCGGGCGGAGCCGGTACTCAGCGGGGGTGCGCGAGAACCGCACCGGGTGGGCGACGGTGGGAATGCCCCCGGCATCCGCAATGGGAGACAGGCCCAGTCGCGTGGCCAGTGCGAACGCCTCATCGATGCCGTTCACGGGTCCGCTCGGAACCCCGGCAGCCCTGAACAACTGCGTCCAGTGCTCCGCACTCTGCGCAATGAGCGCGTCCTGCAACAGGTCGTGCAGGGCCGCACGGTTGGCGACGCGCAGGGGATTGGTGCGGAAGCGTTCGTCGTCCGCAAGCGCGGGGCGCCCCACTGCCAGCGCACAGGCACGGAACTGCGTGTCATTGCCCACCGCCAGCGCGAGCACACGATCGGCGGTATCGAAGGTCTCATAGGGCGCGATGCTGGGATGGGCGTTGCCCATGGCCCGTGGCACGACGCCGGCCCCCACGTATGCGCCGGCCTGGTTCACCAGGCCGGACAGCAGCGAGCCCAGCAACGACACGTCCACCCGCTGGCCCTCGCCCGTCGCATCACGATGCCGGAGTGCTGCGAGGATGCCGAACGCGCAATGCAGACCCGTCACGACATCAACCAGGGCCACCCCCACCTTGGTCGGTGCTTGGGCATCGGGGCCGGTGATGCTCATGAGCCCACCTACTGCCTGCACCAAAAGGTCGTAGCCGGGCATCGCCGCGGCTTCCGGGGTGCGGCCGAAGCCGCTGATGGAGGCATAGATGAGCGCAGGCTGTTTGGCAGCCAGTTGCTGGTATCCGAGGCCGAAGCGCTCCATGGTGCCGGGCACGAAGTTCTCGACCACGACATCACAGCTCCGGATGAGTGCACGAGCGTCGCGACGTCCAGTCTCCGAGGCCAGGTCGATCGCCAGCGCATGCTTGTTGCGATTCACCGAGTCGTAGTAGGTGGAGACCCCGTCGGCATCGAAGGGTGGTCCCCACTGCCGGGTGTCATCACCGAGCGGCGGACGCTCCACCTTGAAGACCTGGGCTCCGAGGTCAGCAAGCAGCATGGTGGCGTAGGGGCCGGCGAGGACCCGCGAGAGATCGGCAACACGAATGCCGTCGAGTGCCCCGGCCATGTGACCTCCAACGGCAGCCCTGCGCGCCATCCGGATATTGTATCCAATCCATGCCCCCCAGCCGGGAGAGCAGTATGAGACCGGTTCTAGCGGCTGCTGGCGGCCAACTGGCCACAGGCCCCGTCGATCTCGCGACCGCGGGTGTCACGTACCGTCACGGCCACGCCCTTGCGCTCCAGCCGCCGCACGAACTCACGCTCGTCGCGGGGGTCGGAGGCCGTCCATTTCGAGCCGGGGGTGGGGTTGAGCGGGATCAGGTTGACGTGCACCAGCTGCCCCCGCAGGAGATCGCCCAGCAAATCGGCACGCCAGGCCTGGTCATTGATTTCACGGATGAGCGCGTACTCGATGGAAATGCGACGTCCGGTCTTGTCCGCATAGGCCCAAGCTGCGTCCAACACCTGCTCCACCCGGAACTTCTTGTTGAGCGGCACCAGTTCGTCGCGCAATGCATTGTCGGGGGCGTGCAGGGAGACAGCCAGGGTGACGGGGAAACCGCTGTTGGCGAGGTCATTGATCCGGGGCACCAGCCCCACCGTGGAGACGGTGATGCCGCGCGCGCTGAGCCCCAGGCCCTCAGGCGATGGCGACGTCAGGCGTGCGACGGACGCCACGACTCGGTTGTAGTTGACCATGGGCTCACCCATACCCATGAACACGATGTTGGAGACCCGGCCCGGACCGCCGGTCACCTCGCCAGCTGCCAGCGCGCGTGCGCCGGCCATCACCTGTTCCACGATCTCGGCTGTGGAGAGATTGCGACGAAGCCCGCCCTGGCCGGTGGCGCAGAAGGGACAGTTCATTCCACAACCGGCTTGAGAGGAGATGCACATGGTCACGCGATTGGGATAGCGCATGAGCACGCTCTCCACGAGCACCCCATCGAACAACTTCCAAACCGTCTTCACGGTGGTGCCGTTGTCGCTCGTCAACTTGCGAATCGGCTGCATGAGCGAGGGCACCAGCGCATGCACGATGCGATCTCGTTCGGCAACCGGAACGTCGGTCCACGCCGTGGGGTCGTCGCTGAGCCGACCGAACCACTGGCGGCTCACCTGATCGGCGCGAAAGCCCTTGATGCCCAAGCCTTCGACGACAGCTCGTCGTTCATTGCCGCTGAGGTCGGACAGGTGCTTAGGCGGCATGCTGCCACGGGGCACGCTGAGGTCGGCCATGCCGGGGGCGGGAATGAGCGCGCCCAAGCTGCCAGCGTCGGCAGCGGCATCGGCACCGGGGGTGCAGGACTCGCTCATACGCCCATCAATCGGAAGGCGGCGGCGGCCACCAGTGCGTTGACCAACAGCGAATCCAGTCGGTCCATGAAACCACCGTGTCCGGGCAGGGCGCGACCCATGTCCTTGACTCCCAGATCGCGCTTTATGGCGCTCTCAGCGAAGTCGCCGATGGTTGCTGTGATCGACATGACGAGGCCCATGGCGATGCCCTGCCAGGGAGCGACCGGAAGCAGCATGGGCACCACCAAGGCACCGAGCAGGCCCTGTGCAAGCAGTGAGCCGGCCAGTCCTTCCCACGACTTCTTGGGGCTGATGGCCGCGGCGATCGGATGCTTGCCGAAGATGACCCCGGCCGCGTAACCACCGGTGTCGTTGCCCGCGGTGAGCAGCACCATGACGATGACGCGTTCCGCACCCGAGGTACCGCGTGACATGGCGGTGGCGAATCCCACGAGCAGTGGCACATAGGCGATGACCAGCACCGAGGCCGCGAGATCGTCAAAGTAGCCCTGGAACCCACGGCCCAACCGCACCGCCGCCAGCACCACTACGGTGATGGCGAAGACACCGAGCGAGATCTCGGGGCTGTACAGGTAGGAGATTACGGGGATGAGCGCCGCGGCCGGATAGGCCACCTCGCGCACCACGCGACGGTCATGCCGCTGCAGGGCGTTGGACAGTTCGCGTACGGCAAGAACCGACGCAGCCATGGCGATCAGGACGAAGGCCGGTCGCAGCCAGAACAGGGTGACGGAGACAAGCGCGAGCAACCCCACGCCCACCGCAGTGGCCGCGGGCAAGTTGCGCCCCGCGCGACCGCTGCTGTTGGTGATGGGGGAACTCAAACTCAGACCTCAAGCAGTTCGGTCTCTTTGTGCTTCAGGATGTCATCGACATGGGTCACGAACTTGCTCGTGACCTCGTCGAGGTGCTTCTCGGCGCGACGCACGTCGTCCTCCGAGAGGTGACCGTCCTTCAACAGCTTGTCCATGGAGTCCTTGGCGTGGCGACGGATGTTGCGCATGGTGACACGCGATTCCTCAGCCTTGGAGCGCGCAACCTTGATGAACTCCTTGCGGCGCTCCTCGGTGAGCTGCGGGATTGAGACGCGGATGACCACGCCATCGGAGGTGGGGTTGACTCCTAGATCGGAATCGCGGATGGCCTTCTCAATGGCATGCATCGCACCCTTGTCGTAGGGGGTGATGACAACCATGCGCGCTTCGGGCGTCTGGAATGAGGCCAGCTGCGGCAGCGGCGTGTGGGTGCCGTAGTACTCCACCGAGATCTTCTGGAACATGGACGCGCTCGCACGACCGGTGCGGATGGTTGCGAAGTCCTCCTTGGCCACCTCGACTGCCTTGCTCATCTTCTCTTCGGCCTCAAGCAGGATGTCGTCGATCACGTTGCACTCCCAGTGGTAATCAGGGTTCCGATTCTCTCACCGCGTACGGCACGGGCGATATTGCCGTCGACGAGCAGGTTGAAGACCTGGATCGGAAGTTTGTTGTCCTGGCACAGGCTGATGGCGGTGGCATCCGCGACCTTGAGGCCGCGCGTCAGCACATCGTGGTGGGTCAGGGATTCGAATTTCACGGCCCGCGGGTTGGTCCGCGGGTCAGCGTCGTAGACACCGTCCACGCCCTTGGCCATGAGCACCACCTGCGCGTTGATCTCCAGTGCGCGTTGCGCGGCACAGGAGTCGGTGGAGAAGAAGGGGACGCCCAGGCCGGCGCCGAACACGACCACCCGTCCCTTTTCCAGGTGGCGGATGGCACGCAGGGGCGTGTAGGGCTCGGCCACCTGACCCATGGCGATGGCGGTCTGCACGCGAGTGGGGCAGCCCTGGTTCTCGAGGAAATCCTGCAGTGCAAGGCAGTTCATGACCGTACCGAGCATGCCCATGTAGTCGGCCCGCGAACGGTCCATGCCACGCTCTGCCAGCTGGGTGCCGCGGAAGTAGTTGCCGCCCCCGATCACCACCGCCACCTGCACACCGCTGCTCACGACCGCCGCTATCTGGCGGGCAATGGCATGGACGACATCGGGATCGACGCCCAGTCCGCCGCCGCCGGCGAAGGCCTCGCCGGACAGCTTCAGCAGCACCCGCTTCCAGCCCCCTTCGGGCGCTTCGGGCCAGACCTCGAGGGTACCTTCCAGTTGCGGCTGCACAACATCAGTGGCATCAGCGTTCATGCATTCCTCCGAGTTCAGGAGTCTGCCAGATGCTGGCAGGGCTGGATATGGGAAAGGGGGCGGGTTGGACCCGCCCCCTTTCCCTGATGATGTCGCTGGTCCGGATCAGCCGGCCACTTCGAAGCGCACGAACTTGCTCACCGTGGTGCCGTTGGCCTCCAGGAAGGCCTTCACGTTCTGCTTCGAGTCCTGCACGGACGGCTGCTCAAGGAGCACCACATCCTTGTAGAAACCGTTGACGCGGCCCTCGGTGATCTTCGGGAGCGCCGCCTCGGGCTTGCCCTCCTCACGAGCAGTGGCCTCGGCGATGCGCTTCTCGTTCTCCACGATGTCGGCCGGGACCTGGTCGCGCGTGACGTACTGGGGCTTCATGGCGGCGATCTGCATACCGATGGCACGAGCGATGTCATGCGAACCGCTGTACGAGACCATGACGCCGACCTGTGCCGGCAGGTCCTCGGAACGCTTGTGCATGTACATGGCGACGTCTCCATCGAAGCAGGCCACCTGGCCCAGCTCCAACTTCTCGCCGATGACGCCGGCCATGGCAGCGATGGCCTCGGCCACGGTCTCACCGCTCGCCAGCTTCAGCGCCGAGGCTTCCTCGACCGTCTTGGCACAGTTGGCGGAAACCGCCTCCACGATCTTGTGGGCCAGGGCCTGGAAGTCGGCATTCTTGGCAACGAAGTCAGTCTCGCACTGCAGCGCGATGAGTGCGCCCTTGTGCTCGGCGACCAGGCCGTTGTTGGCGCTGCGTTCGGCACCGCGCTTGGCGGCCTTGGCCGCACCGGAGATGCGGAGCAGCTCGATGGCCTTCTCGAAATCCCCGTTGGTCTCTTCGAGGGCCTTCTTGCACTCCATCATGCCGGCTGCGGTCATGTCGCGGAGCTTCTTCACGTCTTGGGCACTGATGGCCATTTCTTCAATCCTTCGTGACATGCAGCGACCCGCTTGCGCGGGTCGCTGCTGTTGGAAAATCAGGCTTCCGGAGTGGCTTCCGGTGCAGCATCGGCAACGGGTTCGGCGGCTTCCGCAACCGGCTCGTCAACGGCTTCAGCGGTGGGTGCAGCGAGCAACTCGGCTTCCCACTCCGCGAGCGGCTCATCGGCACCAACAGCGACCTCACCCTTCGATGCGCTCGAACGGGCAACCAGGCCCTCAGCAACAGCGTCGGCGATGACCCGGCTCAGCAGTTCGACGGCGCGGATCGCGTCATCATTGCCCGCGATCGGGTAGTCGACCTCGTCCGGATCGCAGTTGGTGTCAAGGATGGCGATGACAGGGATGCCCAGCTTCTGCGCTTCCTTGATGGCCAGGTGCTCCTTCTTGGTGTCGACCACCCAGATGGCCGAGGGCACCTTGTGCAGTTCGCGGATACCACCGAGCAGGCGAGCCAGCTTGTCCTTCTCGCGACGCAGGATGAGTAGTTCCTTCTTGGTCAGCCCCGAGCCGGTGGTGTCGTTGAGGTCGCGGCCCTCGAGTTCCTTGAGGCGGGCGACGCGCTTGGACATGGTGCCGAAATTAGAT
>JAKAIC010000019.1 GCA_021814565.1 Actinomycetes bacterium
TAGGCATCCAGTCGATCTCATCGCTCGCGAAGGATCTTCGGAAGCGCTTCATGGGCAGCGACGCACACTGGCATCTTGATCCGTCGACCTTTTCGATGGTGACCGTCGCGCAGCGTGTGAAGCAGTTCTTTCACGATGAACGGTTAATGCCACAACAAGCCTCGGTTCCGGCATCTTCAACGCTGGGCATCTTCGTGGGCGGCATATCTGCTGGGTCCAGCGCCGCAGAAGCGTTCGTTATCGAAACGGATGGCGTCACTTGTCCTGGTCCGGTGCCCGTGCTGCCAGGCACTTCGGACGCGTTCTGGGCCGGGCAACCGGAGGCCATCTCGCGGCTGCTGCTTGGCGTTAGTCCTCAACTCGGCCAGGCGCTCGAGAATCTCGGGGTTTCGTCGGCGGACGTACCGAAGTACGTGGAGGCGATTAAGCAGCAGACGAACATCCCGCTGCTCACACCACCGATGCCGATCCAGGACGCGATCGACCTGGCGGCATTTCTGGTCGATACCACGATCAAGTTCACCAAGTTCCGCCCGGGATACAACACGGTCGGGGGGCCGATAGAGATCGCGGCAATAACCCAACATGAAGGTTTCAAGTGGGTGCAGCGAAAGCACTACTATGAAACAACGCTCAACAGTGGAGGTGTTCGATGAAGCCAAACAGCGAACCGACGCCCGCGCTTCCCCAGACCGGCTTGGGTGCGGCTGTGAGTCGAGCAACGCTGGCATTCGGGTTCCAGGTGACTCAAACCACGCCGGCACCCACCACCACGTCTTCGCGTGAGCTTCCTCCGTTGAGGTTAGTTGTAGATGGCGGTAAGTCCGCTCACTGAGTTGGCCTGCCGGGCGCCTCGGATACCAGGGCGAGGGTTCGATCGGCGAAAGCAACACTGCCTCAGCACGACGCACTTGCATGGTGGCGCGATCCGGTGCCTGGCGCTGCGTGCACATCCAGTTCAGCTTGCTGCCGCAGGTAACTCGGGCTCGTTCGCGCCCACCTGTGACGACCAGTTGAACGCCAATATCCTTGCTTCGCCACAGATGAATATGAGCCCGAAGCCCGCTTCACGGTTGCCGGACCTCAGGCCGCATTGCCTGCCATTGCGCGACGAACAGGGCCGCGGCATCGGCGTACCAAAATCGAATGCTGTCAGTTCTGGAGATCGTCACTGACGCGCAGCCCAGTCCTCCCAGGTGGATGGTCGTGGAACTCTGCAATCAGTGCCTGAATACAGCGATCTTCGTGCCGCGTCAGAGCTCAACGTTGGACAGCGGTGCTTCAACTGCGAGTCCGAGCATGTACGTCGGCGCGTGAACTTGGCACCATCGATCGAACAGGTCATCCTGGATCCTTTGCGAGCTGACTCGCGGTCAGGGCCGCAGCCGTGCGAGCCACCCTGAAGGAGTCTCACAATCGCCATGAAGTCTCAAAGTCGCAAAATACTTCGCAGTAGTCTCAGAATCGAGACCAGCCTGTAGGAACCCGATGTAGTTGATCACAGGTTTCCGCACGAACTTGATCAATCCTCGGCTCGATTTTGCGCCTCGTCCCGATGAAGTTGATCAAAACCTGGGGGCAAAGGGGCTGGTACAGAAGTCGCGCCACTGCTCAACCACCCTTGCCCCGGTGCGGCTGAGCAATACCTTGCGGTCGAACTCCAGCCGGGTAGCAAGCTGCATTCCCGACGCACGTTCAAGTCGCAGTAACTGCCGGCGCAGGTCAGCTGGCGCGAGGCCAAAGTCTGCGGCGACGCTTCTCAGCGTTTGATAGTCGGCTACCACAGCTAGGCGACTGGTGGCTTGTCCCGGGCGGAACGTGCTGAGCACGGTGCGCAGTGGCTCGGGTGCCAGATGCGCTTCAACGGGCGGTAGGTGCCTGGCCGCTTGCTTGAGGAGTGTTCTGCCGAGCGGAGTCAGGGCGAGCGTATTGCCTTGGTTGGAGCTGCGCTCGAGCAGTTCGCCACCTGCAGCTACTTCTAGCGTCTTCACCTGGTTCACCAATGACGCTGCGTTGGCATTCATGATCCTGGCCGCGTCATTTATCGATCGGCACACTGCTATGTGGCGGAATCGGGTGACGCGAAGGTCCCCGCCTTGGCCCCGTAAACAACTCGCAAGCAAGGCGGGCAGGTCCGACGTAGTGCGCGTCGCGAGCAGGTGGCTCGCGCCTCCTCGTCCCCTCAGGGGAATCCCGACCTCTTTCGCCCGCTTCGCAATGGTGGTGGGAGTGGTGTTCAACTCTGCGGCGATGTCCGGAAGTGTGCGCCCAAGACCGAGGTACTGCTCCCGCAACCATGCCGCATCCACCTCGTGTTTCCGCGACTGACCAGGTGTCTGCATCGCAATGCCAAACTCCCTGCAGTAGCGCGAGACAGTCTTGCGATCAACGCCGAGTTGCTCGGCGACGACGCGAAGTGGCACCCGGCGCACTTCGACCATATGCCGCAAGACCGCTTCGTCAAGGTGCTTCACGTCGTGCTTGTGCGGAGGTCGATGCTGCGCCAGCTGGCCGGTACTCAGCACCAGCCTCACGTGGGTCAGGCTTGTTCCCAGTCCTTTCGCGACCTCGCCGAGTGGCTTGTCCTCGCCGATCGCCACCCGCCATTTCGCGATGTCCAGTGTGTTCAGGTCGACGCCAGGCCAGCCCGACCTGGGCGTCGGCAGCCATGAATCGGGCGGCTCCCAGCCCAGAGGCTCGTCATCGATGCCCGAATCCCGGAGCAGACCTAGCGCATGTCCTTCAAGAGCGTCGAGCATGGTCGGCGTTGCCCGGCGAATGAACTCGTAGTAAGAAGCGAGCCCATCGGGCCTGGCAATGAGTTCATGCGATGCGTATCCGACATAGCCCGCGGTCAGCAGTTCCCACACGCGCAACTGCGCGTGCGACAGTCGTCGCCTGTCGCCTACCGGACTTCCAGTTGTTCGACAGATCGACCGCCATTGCGTCGAGGATAAAAGTCTGGCTCCATTGAACAAATCACGCCGTCTGGCGTAGTCAATAGGGACCGTTTCGATCCGCAGTCGCAGCGCCAGAGCCTCCAGCGCGGCTACAACGGCACGTCCCTGTGGGCTCCGGGTCAGTTCTGCCAACGTGCGGGTTGCCCCGGCAACGGCGGTTGCGTCGTCCAGAATCAAAGTTGCCAGGCTGCGAATGCTGAGAAGTGACCCGGGCAATAGCAGCGAAGCGGCCGCGGCCGCGGGAAACAAGGCATCGGTAGTCAGTCCGATTGGCAGCAGCCGCAGTGACCAGGAACGCCAAAGGGCTGAGGGGAGCCCGACGCTCCGCAGCGCCACCTCGCCTTCGGCCCTTGTCGGTCTACGACCAGCATCCAAAGAGTTCCAGCGCATGCGCTGGATTGGTGACAGTTGGTCAGCGCGCAGCCGGTACGCCTCCGAGACCAGGTTGGTGCTCATGCGTTGCCAACGAGGCGGCAATGCTGTCGGCCTGCGGGCTGTTTGAGAGGTCGCTAGGTCACGGAATGCGTCACCTTCTGGATGCAACACCGCGTCCGCCACGGTGCTCAGGTACTTGGCGAACTGCTCCGGGCGCGTCAGAGCCGCCGTCACCGTCGTGGGTTCACCGCGAAGGGGCCGAGCACCGTTCGCCGTCACGAGGTTGTTCACTAGAGATGCCAGCCGCAACGCTGGGGATTCGTCATCCGTGGCGGTAAGTGTCCACCACCGTGATGCGAGTTGCTCAAGAACGGGATCGCAGTTCTGGCGAAGCGCGGCGGTGAGATCTCCGCCGCACGGTTTCGCGGTTCTTCCAGCCGCGCCCGGGCCCGGGCTGGTGCAGCGCCACGGTTCGATGGGGGTGTTGTCGACACGCAGTCTGCGATGTGCCTGATTGCCGCCACAGTAGGGGCATTGTGTTTGCAGAAGCAGGTGATGCTGAGGGCAAGCGACAACCCACGCGACGCGCCACGCAAGCATCCACCTCCCTTCCGCTTCTTCCAGACATGCAGGGCAATATCGGCTTGCTCCAAGGACGGTCGGGAGCGTTCCTGGCATTTCCCTGATGGAGCGGATGTAGCGCCGAATCGGCTCTACCAGTGCTTCGAGTTCGCCGTTCACGTGGCCCGTCACTTCCGCCGTCGCGACGAGCAGTGCAGCCGGCTGTCCCAATGAAAGGCTGCGCGGCAAGTAGTCAGGTCGCGGCCCGCGGTAGCCGGCCTGCCGGAGAACGTCTGAGAGAGGAGCTTGGAGACGATGCAGGTATGTGCCGATCCAGCTGTCCAGACTTTCGCCCTGAAGCGGTGCGAGCCGCATCGGAATCTGGCGAATAGGGCTCACCCCGTCAGGCGAGCGCTGAGATGACCGCTGCGCATCATGCTCTCCAGATTGACGCGAGCCTGCTCGGATGCCACATCGTTGCGAATGCCATCGAGCAACGTCTGAGTGAGTCGTTCATCACCGGTCTTGATTGCCCGAAAGCAGCCGCGCTTTATCAGTGCCATGAGTGATGCAAAGTGACCGGTGGAGCGTGCGAACAGGTAGTCGGCAAGATCATCGGCCAGCATGCCTGGGTACTTGTTCGCCAGGACCAGATCCCGCTCGATAGCGAGGAGCAGTCGCCGCCAGGTCTTGCGATCTTCTGCGGACTGGAGCGAAAACGGCGAGATGGAGGTGCGCGTCCATCGGCGAGCAGTTTGCGCGTATTGAGCCTTGTCGACACCAAGGCCTTCCGTGAGCAGCCCGCGCTCTGCCATTCCCACTCCCACAAACATGAACGTCACGGCAAACTCGTTGGCGAGCCACTTGAAGTGGTTGGCCACCTCGCGACCATCTCGTCTCTGCATATCCAGGAAGTGAACGTCATCAGCGATGATGAGTCGCGTCTCGGCCACTCGCGCGCACTCTGATGCTCGCGCGCCTAGCAACGTTGCGTTTCCGCGGTCGGCGGAAGGGTGGGCATAGAACCGGCAAAGCATCGCGTTGAGGCTGCGCATGCTGGTGTTCGAGGTCAACCGAATGTAGGCCACTGGGATGCGTGGGTTCCCGGCCGCGGTTTCGGGGCCATGGATTTCGAGTTGCTCACGATGGAACTGGACGCCATAGTGCACCGCCAGCGTGGTCTTCCCGAGGCCGGGATATGCGTCCAGGAGTGCTGCACTGCGGACTCGATCACCGTCCTGCCGGTTGGACTGAACGATGGTGTCAAGCTCGTCCATTACACCCAGCATGTCAGGCGTGAGATACGGGCCAAGATTCGCATGCCACACGCTCCTTGCGTCGTTGTAGCGCAACCGTTCGCGCTGTGTGAGCGCAGAGATCTGCTTCGCGCTGAGAAGTGCAGGCTGCACACGTTTGGGTGAAGCGACCATCGCGGACCAGCCCTCATTGAATGCAAGGTTGAAGTCGCGCTCTCCAACGTCCTGGCTCATCGTCCGATCCCCATAGCTTCGGCGTAGAAGTCGGCTTCAAGCTCATCGGGGTCATCGTCGTCACCAACAAGGCTGAGTGGTGGCGTATCCATCGGCTCGATTGAGTCAGAGGAACTGTCGTTCTCCGCAGCAAACTGAACGCGTGCGGCGCGCTGCTCCGCCAACCGAAGCGCCATTCTGCGTTCGTTGGGGTTCAGCGCCAAGCCGGCGTCCCAGCGCTCGAGCAGTTCTGTCAACGCTCGTCGATCATCAGGATGGCGCCCCTGGGATGCAGCGAGTTGTCGCGCATAGTGCAGGGCCTCGATGCTGAATGGCACATGAAAATCCCGCGCGTGTTCCCAGCGAAGTTGGTGCCAACTCAGGTCATCGGGACGCTGGAAGTACACACGGGAGCCGTCCTCGGGATCGAAGCGGATGGGCCACTTCCCGCCCTTCTTCGCATACGGACTGCTGACGCCGCGGAAGCCCTCAAGACTCGGTCCGTCATACCGGAGACCATTCGCTTCTACTCCGTAGTGCTGGATGGTTCGCCATGCCACTGGCAAGAAGTCCAAGGTCAGGTCGTTGCGACGCGGGACCTGCAGCGCGCCCTGCGTTGCCATGCGCATGTTCCACATGTCGTTCGGAGAGAGTTGAAGGCATGGAACGTTCGCTTCACGAACGCCATCGTGCACGCTGGTGTGGTAGCGCCGAGCGATCCAGTCGCGGATCAGAGCTTCCATTTCGTCGATGAAGTAGAAGGCTCGGCCTTCGGCGTCCTTGCCGCGGCTGTACACATCTGGCCCTTTGTAGCCGGGTAACGCATTGAGCAGGTCTTCGCGGAGGGTTCGGAAGAACCGTTCCACAACCGCCTTGTCAGTGGATGTCAGTACGCGCGCGGGTTGGATACTGATTCCGAGGCGTTCGCAGACAGCTCGCACATGCTCGGACATGTAGATCTTGCCGTGGTCGATGACAATCGTTTCCGTTGCGGTTCCCGGCAAGCCTTCGGCCCAGTCAAGATCCGCCAAAGCCGTGTCCAGCAGGAGGACCTTCGGGACTCCGCCGTAAGGCAGAAGACCGATGCTTGTGTGGGAGCGCGAGTTGGGTGTGAGTGTCTCGTACAGAACCAGCGCCGCATCCACCGCCTTGGTGGAGACTGGCGAGAGTCTCAGGCCGACTATGGAACGGCTACACAGCTCAAGCGCGATGGTCAGTTCGAGGGACACCCAGCGAAGGGTCAGACGGTCCATCGCGAAGACGTCGAGCCTCGTCGTGTCCAGGAGTACGTATTCGCCGATGCGTTCCGCGCGCAGGTGGCCATAGGGGGTGGCCGGTCGGCCCGCGATGCTGCGCTTCTGTTTTGCGCTTTCGCCGGAGAAGGCCTGTTGGCCTCGAGTGAGTTCCTTGAGCACTCTCATCGCAGCCGAACGACTTGGCACTGGCGCGGACTTTCCATGCCGAGCACGAACGCGAGCGTTGACTCGATCGAATATCAGTTGCTTCGAGGGCTGAGACAGATCGACGTGTTCCGAGATGACCTCTCGGGCGATCTCGAGCCAGACTTCATCAACTCGACCGGTCGGGGAAGACTCGCGCTGCCCTCGGTTGTCGAGAAGCCCAGCGGGACCTTCGTCGTCGTAGCGCTTCGCCATGCGTCGAATGGTGGGCACGGATAGGCCGAGCTCTTCGGCCTTCGCTTGGTACTTCATCATCGACGAGACGTTCGGGCCATACGCCAGCCGCGGTTCGCCCGGCAATGCGAGTTCAGCGCTTCCTCGGCGATAGCCCGTGGTCATCTCGAGAATGTGGGCCTCACGCTCTTTGAGCGATTCGTAGTCTTCTTTGCTCAAGGTGCTGAATGCCGGTCCGATGGCTTCAAGGGGCGGGTCCTCGTCTGAGGCGAGTCGAAAGTCCGCGGCGCCAACGAGATCTGCGCTGCGGATGAGGATTGGCGGTAGTCCAGGTCTTGTGAGTTGTACATGCGGCCCGGAAAATGCAGAGATCGTCCACATCTCACCGTCGTAGATGACTTTCACCCCAATGGTGAGGGGTACCGATTGCGTCATGCCGCCTCCAGTTGGCTTGCTGCCGTTATTGGCGCGCTCAAATCAATGAGCAGCTTTCTGGTCCATATGAAGTGCATTACCAGTGGACGTGGGTGCTGAATGTTGCGAGCACGCAATCGCGCCTCGACCTCGGCGATGGTCATCGCGCCTTGCAGGCACTCCTGCGCACTGCTCATGTCCTGGTAGCTGAATAGCGCCGAGTTTCGATAGCCAGCGATGAATCGAAGTGCCGTTGCCACCTGCGGGTCGCAGCCTGTCCAGATCTCGGTTTCGAATCCGCTGGCCTGGAGGACAGCATGGGCCGAGTCCAGGCTCTCTCGTACCTTGGCGTCGGCAAGCCGATCGGCGGGTTTGACATTGACGATGCGCGTCCGCTGGTCAGCAAGTACCAGTGCGAAGTCCGGAACATGGCGTCGGCGCTTGCCAGCACTATCCGTGTACTCCATGCGGAAGGGCTGCGAGCGGATGGCCACCACGTCCGAATCGAAGTCCGCGATGATGAGCCGCAGGAGTTCTAGTCGGCTCTCGTACATCACGTGGCCACGTTCCGTGGCCGACCAGTACCACCCGGGGAAGTGCTGCTGCCCCTTGTGCCAACGGAAGGTCCGCACCGGACTGCATTCGTATAGTTGGCCTATACCTACGTCAGTCAGGAAGAGCGTGTGTAGAGCGTCGTTGAGCAGCAACTCGGCACGAGCTCGAGTGTCGCGTGCACGCAACATTGACATAGCGTCTACGCTACACCACAACTGGCTCTTCCGCACCTGTCAGTGGACGGACGGCACCGATTCATGACAGCAACCTTCGAGCATGGATCCTTCGTAGATCGCCTGGACGGCCATCGGCAGAGCCTTGGTCTGTCCTGGCGCCAAGTTGCGGCAGCGACAGGGCTGGAACCTTCCACCTTGCAGCGCATCATCGCCGGATCGGTCCCCGATCTGGCGCGCTTTGCAGTGCTGATTGACTGGCTGGGCGCCTCCGCGGACGAGTTCATCACTAGGGAGCAGACGGCAATCAGCGTGCGGCTTCCGGCAGGTCAAGAGATCGATCTCCAGACTACGCGTGGAGTGCCCCTGACTACACAACAACTTAAGCACCTGCGCGCTGCTGTGTCCTCGATGATCCAGGCACTGGATTCCTGAGCACCGCGCATCAAAGTCGGCTCAACTACACGCTCGTTGGATTGCGGCGCGCGAGTTCAGGGAAGACACACGCGTGCGTGGCAGAACTGCGGGTGGTACGACACCAAGGTACGAATCGAGACTGTCGTGCATTCACGCGAACACCGCGCAGCATGGACCTCCTACAGCCCTACGCTCTCCAGAAGCGACAAGGCAACCCTCAACGCCGAACTCTTCGGTGGGACGTAGATCGATGTCGGCGCATGCACCCGATGGCGCAGATACATTGCCGGCATGACGATTCTGCGGTCGCTGGCATTGTTCGTGTTGGCTGCGTTGGCGGAGATAGGCGGTGCCTGGCTGGTTTGGCAGGGTGTGCGTCAGCATCGCGGCCTCCTGTGGATGGGTGCCGGCGTGATATCGCTCGGGCTGTACGGATTCGTGGCCACCATGCAACCGGATCCGAACTTCGGACGCATCCTGGCGGCCTACGGTGGCGTCTTCGTAGCCGGCTCGTTGGCATGGGGCATGATCGTCGACGGCTACCGCCCCGACCGCCTGGACTTCATGGGCGCTGCCATCTGCCTCATCGGAGTGGTCGTGATCATGTACGTGCCCCGCGGTAGCTAGGTTGCTGCCGCGAGAACATGACCGCAGGCAGGCACCACTCCACAGCCGATGTCGGCGCCTGAACATCTCGAAGCTGCCGCTCAGGGGCACCGTTGACGCTGCGGATTGCTGAGGACCGGCACTCGGATTTGTTGAGTTTCCGTCGATGCAACGGCCCCATCGGGGAACCGACACCCCGCCCCATATAATCGTCGTATGACGATGATATCGGACCCCACCGCAGCTCTCGACGTAGCGTCTCCTGTCGCCAAAGTTGCTGACGCCAGAGCACTGCAGGCGGCAGCCAGCTTGTTCCGCGGTCTTGGCGAACCCTCACGTTTGGCGATCCTCGGTCACCTGCTGCTGGGCGAGCACCGCGTCGTCGAACTCACCCAGCATCTGGGACTGGCGCAGTCGACTGTTTCGGCGCACCTTCGATGCCTTGTGGACTGTGGGTTGGCGCAGTCCCGTGCGGTCGCCCGCGCATCGGTGTTCTCCGTAACGTGCGAGCCGGAGATGTTGGCGCTCCTGCAGGCCGCAGAGGGTCTGCTGGCACGCACTGGGGACGCGGTCACGCTGTGCCCGACGTACGGAACGCGCGCGTTCCAGGATGGGAACCACGGTCATGAGTGAAACATGCGGGTGCGGGGACGACCTGGAGACCTCCGGTGACGGAGCGTCCGAGCACGAGCCGGAACGGCTCTGGGTTGTCAAGGAGATCCGTTTCGGCAGCATCTCCGGCGTGTTTCTGGTCGGTTCTTGGATTGCATCACGCGCAAGTGTCGCGCCGCTCGCGACCTCCGCGCTGGAAGTAGTGGCACTGCTTGCAGGTGCATACACGTTCGTTCCGAGCACCCTGCGCCGGCTACGCAAGGGCCGAATCGGCGTCGGGACACTCATGACGATCGCGGGCGTCGGCGCCGTCATTCTGGGAGAGGTCGGCGAGGCCGCAATGCTGGCCTTCCTCTTCTCCATCAGCGAGGGTCTCGAGGAGTACTCACTCATCCGAACCCGGCACAACCTGCGGTCGTTGCTCGCACTCGTCCCCACGCAGGCCACTGTCCTGCGCGGTGGTCTAGAAGTCGTCGTCGCACCGGATGATCTCGTTCCAGGAGATCAAATGCTCGTCAAGCCCGGCGAGCGCCTTGCCACCGACGGCGTGATCGAGTTGGGTCGCACCGCGCTCGACGTCTCGGCCATCACTGGCGAGTCAGTACCAATCGAGGCAGGCCCAGGCGATGCAGTGTTCGCCGGCTCCATCAACGGCACCGGCGCGCTGACCGTTCGCGTCACAACAACGGTTGAGGACAACTCGCTGAGCCGAATCGTTCACATCGTCGAGACCGAACAAAGCCGCAAGGGAGCGAGCCAACGGCTTGCCGACCGCATCGCACGGCCGCTCGTCCCGGGTGTCATGGTCGTCGCCGCAGTCATCGCGATCGTCGGCAGCCTTGCCGGCGACCCGACGCTGTGGATCCAACGCGCCCTCGTGGTTCTCGTTGCCGCGTCGCCTTGTGCCCTCGCGATATCGGTGCCCGTCACCGTCATCAGCGCGATCGGCGCAGCCAGCAAGATGGGCGTCCTGATCAAGGGCGGAGCAGCGTTGGAGATGCTCGGCGTCATCCGCTCCGTGGCCCTGGACAAGACCGGCACGCTGACGCGCAACCAACCAACCGTCATCGAGGTGGCGACTGCCAACGGAGCCAGTTCGGAGCAGGTTCTCGACATCGCCAGCGCGCTCGAGTCGCGCAGCGAACACCCGTTGGCGCGCGCCATCTTGGACGCCACGGCGGTGCCGCGGCCGGCAGACGATGTGCAGGCTGTACCGGGCGAAGGTCTCCAGGGAGTGCGCGATGGGTCTTTCTTGCGTCTGGGACGACCTGGATGGATAAGTGCCGATTCCCTTGGTGCGGCGGTGGAACGGATGCAGCGCAAGGGCGCCACCGCAGTTCTTGTCGAAGTGGACGGGAGCGTCATCGGTGCGATTGCGGTGCGCGATGAACTGCGCCCGGAAGCAGCTCAGGCCATCGCCACGTTGCGCCGCGACGGTTACCAAGTCGCGATGCTCACCGGTGACAACCTCGCCACCGCGACTGCACTGGCCCGTGAAGTCGGCATTGACGTGGTGCATGCCGAACTTCGCCCGGAGGACAAGGCCGACGTCATCCGGCAACTCAACATTCTGCACCACACGGCCATGGTCGGTGACGGTGTGAACGACGCTCCTGCGTTGGCGACTTCCGACCTGGGCATCGCCATGGGCGCTATGGGTACCGATGTTGCTATCGAGACTGCCGATGTAGCCCTGATGGGTGAAGACCTTCGCCACCTCCCGCAAGCGTTCACGCATGCCCGCCGCGCGCGCCGGATCATGCTGCAAAACGTGGGCTTCTCCCTGGCACTCATCAGCCTGCTCATGCCGCTGGCACTGTTCGGCGTTCTGGGGCTGGCTGCCGTCGTGCTCGTCCACGAACTGGCAGAGGTGCTCGTCATCGCCAACGGCGTCCGGGCCGGGAAGCCACAGCGCTTCGACACTGCCGGCTATTTGACCCCTGCCGTGTAGTCGCCACCTTCGACAGTCCGTCAGCCTCGGTTGCGCAGATCGCAGTCGGTCGCCGAAGCAGCCATGAACTTCACAGAACCTTCATACCGGCCGACCTCGACGCTTCACAGCAGCGGACGACGCTGCAGACATGGAGTTCAAGAACCACGAAGGCAGGACACAATGAACATCACCCGCAAGTCTGCGCTCGGCACCATCGCAGCCCTCGCCACGGCCGGTCTGCTCGCCGTCGGCACCGGAGCGGCCGTCGCCGCCAATAACTCCTCGAACAGCCCGTGGGGCAACATGATGGGAGGCGGCCGCACCGGCTTCGGCATGATGGGCGGCCTCGGCGCGGGTAACGGTTTCGGACTGGGCTCTTGGTGCGGCTCCGGCGGTGGTGACTGGTATGGCCCGCGGATGCTGGGCGGCCTCAACAGCAGGCCCATGATGACCGCAGTTGCCGACTACCTCGGCCTATCTACCGCGGACCTCGTCGCGCAACTCCAAGGCGGATCCTCCCTCGCGGACATCGCCACCAACCAAGGCAAGAGCGCTGCGGGGCTGAAGGATGTCATGCTGCGTGCCATGCAGCAGTACTTGGATGGCACCTCACTCAGCAGTTCACGGAAGTCAGCCCTGCTCGCACAACTGCGCACCCATCTCCCTGCCATGCTCGACGCGAAGCACGCCTACGGCAATGCCGCGGGATTCCGCGGGATGATGGGCGGCAGCTGGGGCGACTCATACTGATCGACAAACCTGCGGGGCGCCTGCAGCCGCGGGCGCCCCACAGGCTTGGCCGCACAGATCGAAGCGGAGAGTGCATGCGCAGCGTGCTGATCGTCGATGACGAGCCGGGCATCCGTGCCGTGTTGCGCGGCTACCTGGAAGCGGACGGATTCAGCGTCAGCGAAGCCGATTCGGGAGCGACAGCGTTACAGGCGATCCACCAGTCCGAACCGGACGTTGTGCTCCTCGATGTCATGATGCCGGGAACCGACGGCCTTGAAACACTGCGGCAGATGCGCACGTTCAGCGACGTGTTCGTCATCCTGCTGACGGCCCGCGCCGAGGAAGTGGACAAACTCGTCGGTTTGGCAGTTGGTGCCGATGACTACATCACCAAGCCTTTCAGTCCGCGCGAAGTCGTCGCGCGAGTCCGCACGGTTCTCCGCAGGCAGCGAGCCGCGACAGAGCCCCACAACCGGCTCCACTTCACCGACCTGAGCATCGATGTCGACGCGCACACCATCGAGGCACGCGGCAACCCGATCGAACTCACGGCGCTGGAGTTCGAACTCCTCGTCGCGCTGGCCGGTTCACCAGGACGCGTGTTCTCCCGACAGCAACTGCTACAGCAGGTATGGGGCTACGACTTCTACGGCGACGACCGGGTCGTCGATGTGCACATCCGCAACCTGCGCAATCAACTGGGCGACGACGCTGCAAATCCAGAGTTCATTGCCACGGTCCGCGGCGTTGGCTACCGATTCATCGGCAGGCCGTCATGACACTGCGACTGCCCGCACGGCTTTACCTCTCCTATGCAATCGTCGTCATCGCCGGCGCGGCAACCGCCTTCGTAACGACGCGTCTACTCGCCCCACGACTCTTCAACGACCAAATGATGATGATGGACGGAATGTCCAGCGGCAGTTGGTCAATGATGGACGGCGAGTCGGGGACAAGCGCGCAGGCTGTGGGCGCCGCGTACACGTCGTCACTCACCGGGGCTTTGCTCGTCGGCATCGTCGTCGCCCTGCTGGTTGCCGCCGGAGCCGCCCTGCTGGTGACGCAGAGACTCCTGCAGCCGCTGGTGGCCGTCCGTCAGGCAACCCGGCGTATTGCAGCCGGCGACTACCTGTCACGCGTGCCGCTGCCCGGCGAACCCGAGATGGCGGCACTCGCCGCCGACGTGAACACGCTCGCCGCGAACCTTGCGGCCACGGAGCAGCGCCGCACACGTTTGCTGGGCGACGTAGCACACGAAATGCGCACACCCTTGACCACGCTCGACGGCTATGTCGAGGGCATGATCGACGGCGTCTTCTCTTCCGACGCAACAACCCTGGATGCGTTGACGGCGGAACTCCGGCGATTGCACCGACTCGCCGACGACCTATCGTCGCTCTCGCGTGCGCAGGAGCAGCGCTTTGACCTGAAACCCATAACTACGGATCTCGCTGCCTTAGTTCGTGCGGCGGCGGCACGCCTTGCGCCCCAGTTCCACGACGCACAGGTACGTCTCGACGTTGAGGCTGTGCCATCTCTTCCCATATCGGTGGATCCCGACCGCATCACGCAAGTGGTGACCAACCTGCTTGGCAACGCTCTCGTCGCCACGCCACGTCAGGGGTGGGTGACGGTTGTTGTTGACCGAGCGGCGCACACCGCCTCGATACGTGTCACGGACAACGGCATCGGCCTGAGTGCTGAGGATCAGCAGCGGGTGTTCGAACGCTTCTACCGCGCGCCAGGGACCTCAAGACGGTCACAGGGCTCCGGCGTCGGCCTCACCATCGCACGCGAGATCGCACACGCCCACGGTGGCACGCTCACGGCGGCGTCAGCCGGTCCGGGCCAAGGCGCCACATTCACGCTTACCCTCCCCATCGCGGACTGACCCTGACTCACGCAGATCCTCGGTGGGGAAGCAGCAGGCGCGCCCTCGAGATCATCCGCACCCAGCACAGCTGGAGCCCAAAGAGCCTGGAGGCAGAGGACGGGCGATTTGTCGGGCGCGACGATGCCGAACACGTGGAAGTCGCCGAGACTGACACCAAACGCACGCCGGCAGCGGTGACCCAGCCGTCACGCAGAAGACCACCTCATCTCCCTGGAGTTGGGTGGCTCACCGGATGATCCGAAGGACCTGCGACCCGAGCCCTAGAACATGAAGTACGGGGCGCGCGTCAGAGACCGCGTGGAGAACAAACGGCACACCCTCTTCTGCAACGGCACCATCTCACTCAAGGCCGCTGTCGCATCAATGGTGCGCGCGCTGGAGAGTTGAGCCGGACTCAGGCCGACGTCGTCACCGGTGCCGTCAAGATTTCGCTCAGCAGCACTTCCACGCGTCGCTTGATTTCGTCACGGATCGGTCGGACTGCAGCGACGTCCTTGCCATGGGGATCTGCCAGGTCCCAGTCCTCGTATCGCTTGCCGGGGAAGATGGGGCAGGCGTCGCCGCAGCCCATGGTGATGATGACGTCTGCGGCGCCGAGGATCTCGTCGGTCCAGGGCTTGGGGAACTCCTGGGAGATGTCGATGCCGACCTCGCGCATGGCAGCGATGGCCGCGGGGTTCACCTCGTGGCCGGGCTCGGAGCCGCCAGACCAGGCGACGGCACTATCCCCGGCGAGGGCGGTGAAGAAGCCGAGTGCCATCTGCGAACGTCCGGCGTTGTGCGTGCACAGGAACAGGACCGTGGGCTTACCGTCGTTGTGCTTGCCTTCGACGCGAGCGAGTGCCTTCAGGCGCTGCTTCGCAAAGCGCTGTGCAAGCAGCGGAAGCCATTGGGCGACAGTCGCGCGGTCGGCGAACTCATCGTAGGAACTGATGAGGAAGCGTTCGATGGTCTCGGCTCCAAAGGTCCCGTCGAAGTCGCTCTTCAACTGTGCAGCGGCTGCACGCAACTGGGTGTGCTGCTCGAGTGAGATGTCGGGGCGATCCATGTAGCTCATGAGGTGGCCTTTCGGGCTCGGGGTGCGTGGACGCGAGGTGCGAGGGATTCGATCCGTTGCGTGAGTTCTCGAACCACTCGGTTGAAGGCAGCGTCGGTGCCTTCGCGAACCGGATCTGGGACCGACCAGTGGAGGCGCCCGTTGGGCAGCTCGGGCAGCTCTTCGTTGACGCCATCGCAGACTGAGATGATCAGATCATCGGGGCGTAGCACTTGCTCAACCAGCGCGGGAGTGTCTCGCACGATGGTGAGGTGAGCGCGGGTGGCGGCCTTGCGTGTGCGCGGGTTGATTGCTTCGACTGGGTGCGTGCCGGCTGACGTCACGGGAATGTCGGATGCGCCGGCCCAGATTGCCTCGGCAAGGATCGACCGGGCTGAGTTCTTGGTGCAGACGAAGACGACACGCTTGGCGTGGATTGCCGATGCAGCATCCAGGAGGCCGTCAACTGCGTCTTGGTTCAAGGAGACATACGAACGGCGTCCGTCACCCTGCGAGCGTGTCCGGGCAACCAGCCCTGCGGCCTCGAGGACGCGCAGATGGTGAGACAGCAGGTTACTGGGAATGTCGAGCTGCGCTCCCAGCGCATGTGGCGCCACGTCCTGATCGCGCAGCAGTTCGACGATCGCGAGGCGAGCTGGGTCCCCCAGCGCGGCGAAGACCTGGGCGCGTGCTTCGAGTGTGCGCGTGCCGCGTGCCGGGTTTGCCTCAATGTTCATTGGCTCAACGGTATTTGCCTTATCTCGGGACTGTCAACTACCCTTTTCCTAATGCACTGGAGTTCTGAGGAAGGCGAGGCCACGATGGAACAGCGGCTCGAACACGCGAGTGAAGCGCACCTGGTGGGTCGTCTTTCGACGCTCGACCGTTTCCTGCCGGTGTGGATTGGCGCGGCCATGGTCGCCGGACTCCTGCTGGGCCGTCTCGTGCCCGGAATCCAGGATGCACTCGACACCGTCCGCATCGGCCAGACGTCGCTGCCTATCGCGCTGGGCCTGCTGCTCATGATGTACCCGGTGCTCGCGAAGGTCCGGTACGACGAGATCGGCCTTGTCACCGCCGACTGGCGCATGATGGCAAGTTCGCTCATCCTGAACTGGATCGTCGGCCCACTCGTCATGTTCGCACTCGCCTGGCTTCTGCTCGGCGACCAGCCCGAATACCGCACCGGCGTGATCCTCGTCGGCCTCGCCCGCTGCATTGCCATGGTGCTGCTGTGGAACGACCTCGCCTGCGGCGACCGCGAAATGGCAGCCGTCCTGGTGGCGTTGAATGCCGTGTTCCAGGTGCTCGGCTATGCGGTACTCGGCTACTTCTACCTGCAGGTGCTCCCCGGCTGGCTCGGCCTCGAACAAGCGAGTCTCGACATCTCCATGTGGGGCATTGCCAAGATCGTGCTCATCTTCCTGGGCATCCCACTCGTGTCCGGCTTCCTCACCCGCTTCTGGGGTGAACGCGCGAAGGGTCGCGATTGGTACGAGGGCACGTTCCTCCCGCGCATCAGCCCCCTTGCCCTCTACGGACTCCTTTTCACGGTGGTCATCCTCTTCGCCTTGCAAGGCAACACCATCACCTCTGAACCGCTGGCCGTCGCTCGCATAGCATTGCCGCTCCTTGCGTACTTCGCCATCATGTGGGCACTCGGATACGGCACGGGGAAGGCGCTGCACCTGCCCTACAGCCGCACCGCCACCATGGCGTTCACCGCTGCGAGCAACGACTTCGAGCTTGCCATCGCTGTGGCGATCGGCGTGTTCGGTGTCACCTCGGGACAGGCCCTGGCTGGCGTGGTCGGCCCGCTCATCGAGGTCCCTGTCCTGCTCGCTCTCGTCTACCTCGCCCTGTGGCTGCGCGACCGCGCAACTGCCCGCTAACCCGAAAAGGAACATCATGGCCAAGAAGGCATCCGTCCTGTTCGTCTGCATCCACAACGCGGGTCGCTCGCAGATGGCAGCGGCATACCTCACTGCGCTCGCAGGCGACCGCGTCGAGGTCCGCTCCGCAGGCTCCAACCCCGGCACTGCCGTGAACCCCGCAGCTGTGCAGGCGATGCTCGAAGAGGGCATCGACATGTCGCACGAAGTCCCGAAGGTGCTCACCACCGAGGCCGTGCAGGCATCGGACTATGTCATCACCATGGGCTGCGGCGACACTTGCCCGATCTTCCCAGGCAAGCACTACCTCGACTGGGTACTCGACGACCCGGCCGGTCAGGGTGTCGAGGCCGTGCGGTCGATCCGCGACGAGATCAAGCGCCGCATCGAAGGCCTCATCGCAGAGATCGACGCCGCGTGAGCGACAAGCCGAGCGTCCTGTTCGTGTGCGTGCACAACGCCGGCAAGTCACAAACGGCTGCGGCGCTCATGCGCCATGTCGCCGGTGACGCCATCGAAGTGCATTCGGCGGGCACTGACCCGGACGAGAAGCTGAGCGCTGGCGCGGTTGCCGCACTTGCTGAGCTCGGCATAGGCACCGGCGACGAGCGACCGAAGGCGATAGACGCCGCGCTTCTGTCACAGGTTGATTGCGTCATCATCCTCGGCCGCGACGCACAGATCGTCGCCGGGCCGGACATCGCCGCACGCACCGAGCGCTGGGTCATCCCGGCCGAGACGGACACGACGTTGAGTGGAGCGGACCGCGCCCGTGCCGTTCGTGACGACATCGCCGACCGCGTCCGCGATCTGGCTGCGCACCTCACCGCCTGAAACAGAGCCGTAGGGCGGTTCGCAGCCTGCCTGCTCAGATGTGCGCGCTGGTAACCGGCGGTGCGACGAGCTCGCGAAGTAGCGGGATGCCAACGGGCTCGACCGCAAGGTAGGGGACGACGGCCAGTCGGCTGGCCGCCTGTTCCACCATGTGCAGCGGTTCAGCCTCCAGCGCCGCACGCTCGCGCAGCAACGGGGAATGCGTGTCAGTGGCGCTCAATGATTGGTTGACGACCCAAGCCCACGGCGTGATGCCGGCCCTTGCCAGGTCCTCCCGCAACTCCAACGCCTCCAGCACGGGTGTGGTCTCCGGCAACGTGACCTGCACGATGTGTGTGTAGTTGGGATCCTGTAGCCGCATGAGTGGGGTCGTGAACTTCAAGCCCGGCGCCATGGTGCGCCGCATGTCGCGGTCGTAGGCGCCGGTGGTGTCCATGAGCAGCAGGGTGTGCCCGGTGGGTGCTGTATCCATGACGACGAAGCTGCGGCCCGCCTGATGCACCAGATGGGAGAACTGCTGGAAGACCGCGATCTCCTGATTGCACGGTGACATCAGGTCTTCGGCCAGCGCCGCCTTGCCCGCCTCGTCGAGGGCAGCGCCCTTCGTTGCCATGACGTGTGCTCGGTAGTTCGCGATCGCTTCTTGTGGGTCCACGCGCGAGATGGTGAGGTTCGGCAAACCGCTGCTTACTTCGAGTGTCTTGTCCAGATGCGAGGCGGGGTCCGTGGTGGTGAGGTGCACGCTGTGCCCGAGGTCGGCCAGGCGCACTGCGATGGCGGCCGCAACGGTGGTCTTGCCGACGCCCCCCTTGCCCATGCACATGATGAGCCCGCGTCCAGCCGGCGCAAGTTCGGCGAGCAACGCGTCGAGCGTGGGAAGGTTGCTGTCCTGGGCCCCAGCGGCGGTCATAGCCGCCGTTTCCTCTTCCGCGGAGAGCAGGCTTCGCAGTGCGTCGATGCCGACCATGTTGTGGCGCTTCAGCGGAATCTCGTCATGAGGAATGTCGGTGAGCGAACCCACGAGCCCGGCAATGGCACGCTGCTCACGTTCGCGGATTGTCTGCGCGAGCACATCACCCGTAGCCGCTGAGGCTGGGAGCACCGCATTCACGATCAGGTTCGTGGCGTGGATCCCGATTTCCGTGAGTTCATCAGCGGTGCGCTGCGCCTCACCGAGGCTCGTGGGCTGAGGGCGTGCCACTAGGACAAGGCGTGTGCGGGTTGGGTCTGTGAGTGCAGCAACTGCGTTGGCGTAGGACGCACGTTGCTTCTCGAGCCCTGACATCGGTCCGAGGCATGACGCGTCGCCGCCGGTGTTGAGGAAGCTGGTCCAGTCACCGGGCAACTGCAGGAGGCGCAACGTGTGACCTGTGGGTGCGGTGTCGAAGATGACGTGGTCGTACGTGGCCGTGGTCGTGGTGTCGGCGAGGAAGTCGGTGAACTCGTTGAACGACGCCACTTCCGTGGTGCAGGACCCGGAGAGCTGCTCGGTGATTGAGGCGATCGCCTCATCGGGGAGTACGCCACGGAAGGGACCGATGATCCGTTCTCGGTATTGGTCCGCGGCTGCCACCGGATCGATCTCCAAGGCATCGAGGCCGGGTACACCCGGCACTGGCGTGATGCGATTTCCGATGGTCGTGCCGAAGACCTGTCCGACGTTGGAGGCCGGATCGGTCGACACCAGCAGCACCCGCTTGCCTGATGCCGCAAGGTGCACCCCAGTGGCGCAGGCGATCGAGGTCTTGCCGACGCCCCCCTTGCCGGTGAAGAACAGGAAGCGGACCGGATCGTCCAGGAATCGCATCAGCATCTCGCAATCAGCAGCAGCCGCTACTGCCGCAGGAACCTGCGTCAGCGGAGGCCTTCGGTACGGCGATCAATCCAAGGTCGGGACGGTCCGCCATGCCCGCGAGGCGGGTGAGCGTGACACGGTCGGGGTAGCGCCCGGTCATCACGGTGACTTCGTCGACCAATACCAGTGGCAGTCCGTCCGTGCCGACGGCCTGCAGGTAGTTCATGACGATCGGGTTGCGTGCGAATGCATCCGGGTCGTTCGCCAAGTTGTGTCGTGTGATGTCCGCGCCCCTGGACTGCAGGTGATCGAGGTCGGCGTTGAAGGTGACGAGGTCTTGGCTCACGTCGGGTCCGCAGAGGCCGGTGTTGCAGCACAGGGCGGGCTCGTATACGCGAATCGTTGGCATCGGTGCTCCTCGGTGTGTCTGGTGAATGGTGGTTCAGCCGCAGCAGGCTGAGCTTGGGGCGGAAGTCTGTGTGGCGCTCACGGGATCTGCCTGCGTCGTCGGCTCGCAGCAGTCTCCAGTTTGGGCCGCAGGCCCGGCGAGCAGGTCGGCGGCGGCGAGCAATCCCGCACGCACCACCATATCGGCGGGGATGGTCTCGTAGGTTTCGCCTGCCACGTTCACGGTGCGGCAGTCGTTGTCGCCACACACGTCGCAGCATTGGCTTTGGCCGGTCTCACCGCCGACCCATTCTTCGAGGTCCCGGCCCAGCAGTGTGATGCGGTTTGATTCCAGCGGCGCGTTGCCGAACTCGTCTGCACTCAACTGACTTTCGGTGAGGCGTACTTCGATGCCCATCGGGGCAAGGGCAGGTGTGAGGGTGGCGACGGCCTTGCGAATCTCTGCACCGGTGTCACCACAGCGCGGGCAGGTTCGTCCGCCTTGTACGAGTCGCTGCCAACTGATGTCCAGCGTCTTCATGGTTCACTCCTTTCGATTCGTCGTGGATGCCGTGGGGCGCCGCTGATCTGCTCAGCAGCAGTTCAGGTTCAGCGCTCGAGCGATGCCGTGGGGCGCCGCTGATCTGCTCAGCAGCAGTTCAGGTTCAGCGCTCGAGCGATGCCGTGGATTGCCTCCGGCACCACTCGGTAGTGCACGTTCATCCCGCGACGTTCCTTCGTGACCAGCCCGGCGGCCTCCAGTTTCTTGAGGTGGTGGCTGACGGTCGCGTCGGTGAGGCCGACGAAGGGTGCGAGGTCGCAGGTGCAGGCCTCTTGGGTGGCCTGATCAAGCATGTAGGACAGCAGCCGGAGCCGCGCGGGGTCCGCGAGTGCCTTCAGTCGGATGGCGAGCGCCACGGCCTCGGCCTCGGAGATCGACGTCGGGCCGCCCAAAGGGGCGCAGCAGAGGGGCGAGGTGTCTGCAAGGAGGGGTAGGGCCTTGGGCATGACTCCATGATCCCACCTTCTTGACATTCGTCAAATAGGTTGGCACCATCTGATTCGACAAACGTCTAATCAACGCAGCAAGGGTTCGGCTCCTCGCGGCGTCGACAGCCGATAAGGGGCAGCATGAGCATCGCGGAACGCCTCCATCCCAAGAGCACCGCCAGCCGTGTCTCGAGCCTGCTTTCTGCTGCAGTGGTCTGGGTGGTCCTCTACCAGGCGAACGAGCCCTTCTGGGACTGGCTCGTCTACGAGAAGCTGGGGCTGTCCGCGAGCAGTTCGCTCGGCTCCGGCCTGCACTTCTTTGCCGCCGACTCGGTGAAGATCACGCTGCTGCTCGTCGGCATCATCTTCATCGTGACCGTGCTGCGGTCCTTCATGACACTCGAACGCACGCGCGCCATGCTCGGAGGAAAGCGCGAAGGTGTCGGCAACATGCTGGCCGGTGCACTCGGCGTGGTCACTCCCTTTTGCTCCTGCAGCGCCGTGCCCGCCTTCATCGGTTTCGTCGCTGCCGGTGTGCCGCTCGGGGTCACGCTCACTTTTCTCATCGCCAGCCCACTCGTGAACGAGGTCGCCATCGGCCTGCTCTGGACGATGTTCGGCATCAAGATTGCTGCTGTGTACGTGGCCGCCGGGCTCTTCGTGGCCGTTGTCGGTGGCTGGATCCTGGGGCGTTTGCACCTGGAGAAGTGGGTCGAACCCTTCGTCTTCGAGACGCGACTCGGCGGCCAGATCATCGACTCCACCGCCGGTCTGTCCTTCGACGATCGCATTCAGATGGGCATCGAGGAAGTCGGCTCCATCCTGAAGAAGATCTGGCCCTACCTGCTCGTCGGTATCGGATTGGGTGCGGCTATCCACGGTTGGGCGCCCACTGACTTCTTCAAACAGTACGCCAGCGCCAGCAACCCGCTCGGCGTGGTGGTCGCTGTCGCCATCGGAATCCCCTTGTACTCCAACGCTGCTGGGGTCATGCCGCTCGTGCAGTCACTGTATGGCGCGGGCCTTCCCATGGGCACGCTGCTCGCCTTCATGATGGCTGTGGTCGCGCTCTCGCTCCCCGAAATGATCCTGCTACGCCGCGTGCTCAAGCCTCAACTCATCGCCACTTACGTCGGCGTCGTCGGCACGGCCATCGTCGGTGTCGGCTACCTCTTCAACGTCCTACTCGCGTAACCCCAAGTCGAAAGGCACACGCTCATGATCATCAAGGTCCTCGGCCCCGGATGCAACAACTGCAAGAACTTGGAACGCGCCACTCGCGAAGCCATCGCGACACTCGGCATTGACGCCACCATCGAGAAGGTGGAGGACTACCCGAGCATCATGGGCTATGGCGTCATGAGCACCCCTGCGCTCGTCATCGACGAGAAGGTCGTCGTGTCCGGCCGTGTCCCCACCCCCACCCAGATCCGCGAACTCCTCACCACCTCTACGAAAGGCAACTAACCATGACGAACATCAGCATCATCCCCGGCGTCGACGGCGTGAAGATCGAGCTCATTGGCGTCGGCGCCGACAAGGCCACCATGCTCGAAACCTTCGCCGGCTGCGCCGACGGCTCATGCGAGTGCTCGACAGAGGAATATGCCAAGGTCGAGTCGATGCAAGTGAACGATCTGGGCGACGACATCACCATTGACGTCCGCACCAAGGCTGGCGAGACCATCGACACCGCGTGCATCAGCGATTGCATGACCTTCGTCCAAGACAAGGCCACAGCCAAGAACGCCTGCTGCTAACACGGAACGTGCGGCCACGATGCTGTGGCGAGCGCAACTGCCTATCCTCGACTTGTGAGGGAATCGCTGGCTCCCGGTCGTGTGAAGCCCGCTGCACAGATGCGTGCCGCGGGATTCACAACCTGTCAGCGCAAAGCGCAGAGGCAGCGCCATGCCGAATAGAGACGCTCCTGCCGACAGGGCCGCACTTCGCACCGTCCTACAGCGACGGGCGCGACGCATTGCTGCCGTGACTGTCACGTATGACGCACTTGAAGCAGCCGTCTCCATGATCGCAGGAAGGTCTGCGTCGTCTATCGCGCTTGTCGGCTTCAGCCTCGATTCCTTGATCGAGATGTCATCAGCAATCGTCATCCTCTGGCAGTTCAGGCACCCGATGCCCGAGCACCGCGAAAAGCGGGCGCTCCGTCTGATCGCCTGGTCCTTCTTCGCATTGGCTGCATACGTGCTCGTCGATTCCGCAGTCGCCCTGCTGCGAGGCGCAACGCCGGAGCCTTCAATGCTCGGTATTGCCGTCGCCTTGACGTCACTGGTGGTGATGCCAACTCTCTCAATGACACAACGCCGGACCGGTCGAGCGCTTGCCTCGGCGGCAGTCGTCGCCGACTCCAAGCAGACATTGCTATGCACCTACCTGTCACTCGTGCTGCTGACCGGCCTGCTGCTCAACGCGCAGCTGGGTTGGTGGTGGGCTGATCCACTCGTCGGGCTCGCGATCGTCGGGCTCGCGCTGCACGAAGGACTACAGGCTTGGCGCGGCAACGTATGCATGTGCCTGACCGAGACACACATCCATGCGGTTTCGAAGTCAGCGTCAAACCGTGATCGCTGAACAGGCCTGTGGCGGGCAGCGTGGGAATCGGTGATTTGTCGGGATTGATCAAGATGACTGGGATTTGATCACCGCGTGATCAAGTACATCGGGATTTGATCAACTAAATCGGGATCCTACACAGCCGTCATCAGCCCTTCGCCATGTCGACGAAGCGGCTGTAGTGGCCTTGGAATGCAACGGTCACCGTGGACGTCGGGCCGTTGCGGTGCTTCGCAACGATGAGATCCGCCTCACCCGCGCGCGGTGATTCCTTGTCGTACGCATCGTCGCGGTGGATGAGGATGACGACGTCGGCGTCCTGCTCGAGTGAACCGGATTCACGGAGATCGGCAAGCATCGGCTTCTTGTCGGTGCGCTGCTCGGGTCCGCGGTTGAGCTGCGAAAGCGCGATCACCGGCACCTCGAGCTCCTTCGCGAGCAGCTTCAACTGCCGCGAGAACTCCGACACCTCCTGCTGACGGCTCTCGACCTTGCGCCCCGATGTCATGAGTTGCATGTAGTCGAGCACGATGAGGCGCAGATTGTGACGCTGCTTGAGACGACGCGCCTTCGCGCGGATCTCCATCATCGTGAGGTTCGGCGAATCGTCGATGAACAGCGGCGCTTCCGACACGTTCGACATCTTGCGTGCGAGCTTGCTCCAGTCACTGTCGTTCATCTGCCCGGATCGCATGTTGTGCAGCGAGACGCCGGCCTCTGCGGAGAGCAGACGCATGACGATCTCGTTGCGCCCCATCTCGAGGGAGAAGAACACGCTCGTGAGCCCGTGGTCGATGCTCGCCGCGCGCGCGAAGTCGAGGGCGAGCGTGGACTTGCCGATGGACGGACGCGCCGCCACGATCACCAACTGCCCGGGGTGCAGGCCGTTCGTGAGCCGGTCGAAGTCCTCGAACCCCGTGGGCACGCCAACGCGCTCACCGCCACGATTGCCGATCGCCTCGATCTCCGTCAGGGCATCGCCCATGAGCTCCGACAGCGGTCGGTAGTCCTCGGAGGTGCGTCGATCGGTGACGTCGTACACCTCCGCCTGTGCGCGGTCGACGACGTCGTCGATGTTGCCCTGGCCCGCGTATCCCATCTGCACGATGCGTGTGCCCGCCTCGACGAGGCGACGGAGGATCGCGCGCTCATGCACGATCTGCGCGTAGTAGCTGGCGTTCGCAGCCGTCGGCACACCCTGCACGAGCGTGTGCAGGTAGGGCGCCCCTCCGGCGCGGGCGGCCTCGCCGCGGCGCGTGAGCTCTGCGGACACCGTGAGGGCATCGACGGGTTCGCCTCTGCCGTAGAGGTCGAGGATGACGCCGAAGATCGTCGCGTGGGAGGGCTTGTAGAAGTCATGTTCGCGCAAGGCCTCGACGACATTCGCGATGGCATCCTTGCTCAGCATCATCGCGCCGAGCACCGACGCCTCCGCCGCGAGATCCTGCGGCGGAAGCCGGTCCGGCACACCAGGATCGGTGTCGACCGGGAACTCCACGATGCTCATGCACATGCCTCCGAGCCCATGTCTAGCGGTTGGGTCCGACAGTCGCGAGCGAGCCTGTGGGTGCCGCTGTGGATCACCTGTGCACGGCGGCGCGTTCGCCTGTTCACGGACGGTGGGCGACCGAACATCCTGCTGTGGACAACACCGGTGACGGCCTCCGATTCCCTCACGGAATCCATGCACACCCTGTGGACCACAGATCGTCGACGCGAATCCCACGATGCGGAACGTGCGCTCGCCCCTGCGAGAATCCGGGCATGCCGATCGATGCCTTCACCCGCGAGGTGACGAGGCTCGCGCTCCCGGCCTTCGGCGCCCTCGTCGCCCCCTCCGCGCTCCTGCTCACCGACACCGCCTTCATCGGGTCGCTCGGCACCGAGGCCATGGCCGGGTACGCGGGGGGTGCGGCCGCCTTCGGGGTCGCGACGAGCCTGGGCTACTTCCTCGCCTATGCGTCGACGGGGACGGTCGCCCGACGACTCGGTGCAGGGCGTCGGCGCGAGGCACTCATCGTCGGCATCGATCACATCGCCCTCGGCCTCGTCATCGGCATCCTCGTCGGCATTGCGCTCTGGCTCGGAGCGGACACCCTCGTGACGTGGATCGGGGTGGCCCAGCACGCGCGACCCGAGGCGATCGCGTGGCTGCATGGGGCGGCCTTCGGAGCCCCCGGGATGATGGCGTCGATGGCTGCGGTCGGCACCTTCCGGGGCCTGCAGGACACCCGCGTCACCTTCGTCGTCACCGTCACTCAGGTGGCGGTGAACATCGCACTGTGCGGTGGCCTCATCTTCGTCGCGCACCTGGGCACCCTCGGTGCCGGTCTCGCGCTCGCCTTCGCCGAGACCCTCGGCTTCGTCGCGTACGCCGCGGTCCTGCTCCGGCATGCCCGCGCTGCGGGTGCGCCGCTGCGCCCCTCGCATCTCGGCGCCCTCGGTGAGGCATTCACGGCGGGTGTGCCCCTGCTGTGGCGCGGCTTCGCGCTGCGCACGGTGCTCATGGGCACGACGATCGTCGCCGCACGGCTCGGCACCCGGG
>JAKAIC010000106.1:0-1817 GCA_021814565.1 Actinomycetes bacterium
CGATCTGAAACACCTTCTGCGGTCACGACGTTCCCGGCGACAATGCGTACCTGTGGTGCCACCTCATCGCGAACTCCGCGGACTGCCACCAGGGCGTCGAGCATCTTGCGCTGATGACCGTGCGCGGTGTCGACCACGATGGTGTCGACACCCATGCGCAGCAGCTCCCGCGCCCGACCCGCCACATCACCGTTGATGCCCACCGCCGCCGCCACCCGCAGGCGTCCAGACTGGTCCAGCGCCGGCGAGTACACGGTGGAGCGAAGGGCGCCCTGCCGCGTGATGATGCCCACCAGCTGGCCCGCCGCATCCACGACCGGCGCAAACTTGCGGTTGGCCTGGTGCAGCGCTTCGAACGCACCACGCGCATCGATGGTGTCGGGCAGGTTGAAGAGGTCACGTGACATGACCCGGTGCACCTGGGTGAAGCGATCAGCGTCACCGCAATCACGTTCATTGACGATGCCGACGGGTTGGCCGTCATCGACGACGACCGCAGCACCATGGGCGCGCTTGGTGAGCAGCAGGATGGCCTGCCCTACGGTGGTGGACGGCGAGAGCGAGACAGCGGTTTCGAACAGCGGATGGCGTTGCTTGATGGCAGCGGTTACGTCCGCCACCACATCGAGCGGGATGTCCTGCGGAATCACCGCGAGCGCTCCGCGACGGGCCAGCGTCTCAGCCATGCGTCGACCGGACACCGCCGTCATGTTGGCCGCGACGATGGGAATGGTGAGCCCGACGCCGTCCTCGGGCGTGAGATCCACATCGAATCTCGAGGTGACATCCGAGAAGGACGGGACCATGAAGACGTCTTCATAGGTGAGGTCGACACCCGCGGCGTCAGGATTCAGGAAGCGCACGTCGCAACAGTGTAGGCAATACCCGCCGCAGCCCCTGCAGGGGCGGTGCATTGGGGTGACACGCATGGTGGCAGAACCTGCCTCCCCGACTCGCGCGCTAGTCGTCCACACCCTGGAGTTGATCGCTGAGGATGCGCGCGGCTTCACGTACCAGGCTCATGGCCTTGCGTGCTGCCGGCCAGGAACTGCTGCCGAGACCGCAGGTCGGTGTCACCACCACCGAGGATGCCAGCAGCCCGTCGCCAAGTCCCAGTCGCGCGAAGGTACGTCGGATCGGTTCGACGAGCCCGGCCGGCCGCGTCACCGCCGCGATGCGTGCGGCTGTCGTCGGCACCACACCGGCCGCCAGCATCATGCCAGCCTCCAGCGCCGTGCCCAGTGCGTCGTCATCGGATTCCTGCAACAGCGAGAGATCGCCGGAGAAGCAGCGGTAGCCGGCGGCCCGCGCAAGTTCCAACGGCCAATTGGCGGCACAGGAATGGAGCCAGGGGCTGGCGTCGCTGGCAGCAATGGCGCCGGCCAGCGCCGTGTGCCAGGTGCGCACCAACGGCTCCTCGAGAGGCATGAGCCGGCCCCATCCGCTCTGCGTCGGCAGACTCCCCTGCAACGCCGCATCCATGGCCGGTTCGTCGATCTGCACGATCAGCTGGGCTCGGGGCAGGCGCCTGCGCACCTCTGCCAGATGACGAAGCACGGCTTCGCGATGGGCATCGACGAGATCGCGCAGGGCACCTTCGTCGGAGATCACGCGCTCGCCACGCCGCAGGGAAATGGTGGATGCCAGCGTGATGGGCCCGCACAACTGCACCTTCACAGAACTGCCGGCCTCACCGCAGAACTCCTGCAGGGTGTCGAGGTCCTCGCTGAGAAATGACTGCGCCCTGCGCACGGCAGTGCCGGGCAGGTCCGCATAACGCCAACCGGTTGGTGTGGTCTCGACCGAGAATTCGCTGG
>JAKAIC010000106.1:1827-5754 GCA_021814565.1 Actinomycetes bacterium
CTGGCCACCGCTGAGAGCATTGCCGCCGTGCGCCCCACCATGTCGCCACCGGGGCCACGCGTCGGGAGTTCCGGCAGGTGCACGAGCTCCGGGAACTCGCCGGTGATGGCGGTCATGGCCTCACGCACCGACGTGCCGGGCATGGACCCCACGCCGGTGCTACGAATCACGTCGTGATCCCGCCACGGTGACGGCGCCGATAACCCGCGAACCCTCGTACATGACAGCCGCCTGCCCGGCCGCGAGTCCACGGATGGGCTCATGCGTACGCAAGGTGACGTCGGCGTCGTCGACGGCAACCACCGTTGCGGCGACTTCCGTGCCATGCGCGCGGACCTGGACACCCACGGTCTGGCCTGCCGTGGGCAGGCCCTGGCACCAGTGCGCCTTCATGCCGTCGATGACGTTGACGTCGAGCAGGGTGGGCGGTCCCACGAACACGCGCCGCGTGGAGGGTTCGATGGAGGTGACGTAACGCGGCGCACCGTCGGCCGCAGGCACCGAGAGGCCGGTGCCGCGGCGCTGACCGACGGTGAAGCGATAGGCGCCCTGATGCTCGCCCAGCACCTCGCCGCTCACGGCATCGACGATCTCACCGCGCTGCTCGCCCAAACGCTCCTCCAGCCAACCGGCGGTGTCGCCGTCCGCGATGAAGCAGATGTCGTGGCTGTCGGGCTTGCGCGCCACCGTCAGGCCGCGACGATCCGCTTCCTCGCGTACCTCGCGCTTGAGCGAATCGCCCAAGGGGAACAACGACTTCTCCAGTTGCCACTGCTCCAGAACACCCAGCACGTAGGACTGGTCCTTGGAGGGGTCGAGCGCGCGATGCATCTCCACTCCCTGCGGTCCGACCAGCACTCGCGCGTAATGGCCGGTGGCGACCGCGTCGAAACCGAGGGCGAGGGCACGGTCCAGCACCGCAGCGAACTTGATGCGCTCATTGCATCGCAGGCAGGGGTTGGGGGTCCGTCCCGCCGCATACTCCGCGACGAAATCCTCGACCACATCGCGACGGAACTGCTCGGCCAGGTCCCACACGTAGAAGGGGATACCGATGATGTCCGCGGCGCGACGGGCGTCACGGGAATCCTCCAGCGAGCAGCAGCCCCGGGCACCGCTGCGGAAGGACTGCGGATTGTTGGACAGCGCGAGATGCATCCCCGTCACCTCGTGCCCGGCATCGGCAATGCGGGCTGCAGCCACGGCGGAATCGACACCGCCGGACATGGCGGCAAGCACCTTCATCGGTTGATCATCCCCGCCTTCCGTGCTCGTTCGACAACCTCAGGCAGCAACCCGACAACTGCGTCCACATCAGCCATGGTCGAGGTGCGGCCCAAGGAGAAGCGCAACGCGCCACGAGCGGTGGCAGCGTCGAGGCCCATTGCCAACAACACATGCGAGGCCTGCGGGATTCCCGCGGAGCAGGCGCTGCCGGTGGACACCTGCACCCCGCCGGCGTCCATGAGCATGAGCAGGGCATCGCCCTCGCAGCCGCTGAACGTGAAGTGGGCGTTACCGGGCAGGCGCCGCGTCGGATGACCACGCAGTGCGGCGCCCACCTCGAGCGCCAGCACCCGTGCCACGAGATCGTCCCGAAGGGACGAGATGCGGGCACAGTGGGAGTCCAGTTCCGCGACAGCGCCCTCGAAGGCCGCGGCCATGCCGACGATCAGTGGCATGGGGATGGTGCCGGAGCGGATGTCGCGCTCCTGGCCGCCGCCATGCAGCACGGGAATGGGCGTGACATCGCGTTGCAGCACCAGCGCGCCGATGCCCATGGGTCCGCCGCACTTGTGCGCCGAGACCGTCATGGCGGCCAGACCACTGGCCCGGAAATCCACGGGCACCGCGCCGATCACCTGCACCGCGTCGGAGTGCACGGGAATGCCGTATTGCGCCGCCAGCGCCACCACTTCCGCGAGCGGCTGCAGGCTGCCGACCTCATTGTTGGCCCACATAACGGAGATGAGCGCCACCGATGCGGGATCGCGTTCGATCATGGCGCTGAGCGCATCCATCCGCAGCACCCCGAATTCGTCGACCGGGATCTGCTCGAGAAGGGCGCCCTCACCGGCAGCCATCCAGTTAGCCGAGTCCAGGACGGCATGGTGCTCGACGGACGAAACCAGCAAGCGACTGCGGTGCGGGTGGCGGGCCTGCTGCTGCAACCACAGGCCCTTGATGGCGAGGTTGTCAGCCTCGGTGCCGCCGGAGGTGAACACCACCTCAGCGGGGTGGCAGCCGACGGCTGCGGCCACGGCCTCACGCGCTTCTTCAACCAGGCGACGGGCGGTACGGCCGGCGGAGTGCACGGACGAGGGGTTGCCCACCACGCGGAAGGCCGCGTCCATCGCGTTGATGACCGGTGAGGTCATGGGCGAGGTGGCGGCGTGATCGAGGTAATGCACTTCGAAATTGTAGGTGGGCGCCCGCCGCTCGTCCGGCTACTCCGCGAGCAGGGCCTGTGCGGCTGGCAGCACCTCGAAGAGGTCGCCGACAATGCCCAGATCCGCCACCTCGAAGATGGGTGCCTCCGGGTCCTTGTTCACAGCCACGATGCGCTTCGAGGTCTGCATGCCGGCACGGTGCTGGATGGCACCGCTGATGCCGGCGGCCACGTACAGCTGCGGTGACACCGCCACCCCCGTCTGCCCCACCTGGAACGCATGCGGATACCAGCCCGCCTCCACCGCAGCCCGGGAGGAGCCGACGGCACCGCCCAGGCGATCGGCGAAGGCTTCGATGACCTTGAAGCCCTCCGCAGAGCCCACACCTCTGCCACCGGAGACCACGATGTCCGCGGTGACCAGGTCGGGCCGTGAGGACTTCGCCGTCGGTCGCATTTCGCCGACGCTGATGCGCGCGCTGGCGGCGGACAGCGGGTGCGGCAGTACGCGGATCTCGCAGGCCACCGGTGCCGCTGCCACCTCCACAGCGCCCGGGCGCACGGTGGCGACGAGGGTGCCCTGGGCGCGCGCGGTGACGGTGGTGGAACCGCCGAAGACGGAGATGCTGCACACCAGATCAGCACTGACGCTGGAGGCCTTGGTGATGATGCCGGCTCCCAGCGTGATGGCGACGATGGCCGCGATCTCGGTGGCATCGATGCCATCGGCGAAGAGCAATGCCGCCGGGTCCAGCGGCCTCGCTGCGGCCGACACGAAGTCCGCGGCATCCTGCACGGAGCGCAGCTCCCGGTCGGGCAGGAACAGCCTCGCGACACCGTGCTCTCCGGCCCAGGCCGCGTCCATATCGGGGCCGTAGCCCACGGCCACGACGTCGCCCAGGCTGCGGGCCAGGGTCAGCAGTTCAGCGTTGGTACGCGCGGCTGCGTCGGGTGCCAGTACGGCGATGATGGTTGCCACATCACACCAGCTTCTGCGCGTGGAGATAGTCGGCCAGGGCCTGGGCCCCGTTGTCGGTGATGAGGGCGCCGCGGGTGCGTGGCGGTCGCAGCTGGGCGTCGATCACGACGCTGCGGCTGCCGACGACACCCACCGAGGCCGGGTCCACGCCCACGGCGGCCAGATCCAGCTTCTCCAGGGGTGCCTTGCGCGCGGCCATGATGCCTTTGAACGAGGGGTAGCGCGGCTCATGGATGCGCTCCACCACGGCCAGCACGACCGGCATGGCTGCGGACAGGTCAAGCAGCCCGCGTTCGGTGCGGCGGGTGATGTGCAAGCTGGCACCGTCTACGGTCACCGCCTCGGCAAAGGAGAGCAGTGGCAGGTCCAGCAGCGTCGCCACCATGGCCTGCACCACGCCCATCTTGGCGTCGGTGGATTCCTGCCCGAACATGATGAGGTCGAAGCCACGATCCCTGAGGGTCGCGGCAAGCACCCTGGCGGTGGCAGGAGCATCACTGCCCGCGAGCGCGGGGTCCGACACCTGGATGGCGTCGTTCGCGCCCATAGCCAGGGCACG
>JAKAIC010000107.1 GCA_021814565.1 Actinomycetes bacterium
TCGTAACCGGCGACCTGTGCCGCACGCTCCTGGGCCGTGAAGATGCCGAGCGCGGCACGCTTCTCGTAGGAAAGGTAATCGAGTGCCAGGCGACGGAAGATGTAGTCCATCACCGACTGGGCCATGCGGATGTCGGCGTCGTCGGTGAGACCCGCGGGCTCGAAGCGCATGTTCGTGAACTTCGAGACGAAGGCCTCCAACGGGACCCCGTACTGCAGGGCGATGGAGATGGCGATGGAGAAGGCGTCCATGACACCGGCCAGCGTCGAACCCTGCTTACCCAGCTTGAGGAAGACCTCGCCCAGCGTGCCGTCGTCGTAGGAGCCGGCGGTCATGTAACCCTCGGCACCACCGACCGAGAAGGACACGGTCTGCGACGCACGACGCTTGGGCATGCGGTTGCGAACCGGGCGGTACTCGATCTGCGTGACCGCCGCAGCGACCGCCGAATCCGCGGCCGGCTTGGCCTTGGCATCGGAGAGCGGCTGACCGACCTTGCAGTTGTCGCGGTAGATGGCGAGTGCCTTGACGCCGAGCTTCCAGGACTGGAAGTAGATTTCCTCGACCTCTTCGACGGTGGCCGTCTCCGGCATGTTCACCGTCTTGGAGATGGCACCGGAGAGGAAGGGCTGCACCGCCGCCATCATGCGCACGTGACCCATGGGGGTAATGGCACGGGCACCCATGGCGGTGTCGAAGATCGGGTAGTGCTCAAGCCTGAGGCCGGGGGCATCGATGACGTGACCGTACTGCGCGATGTACTCGACGATGGCTTCCACCGTCTCCTCGGTGTAGCCGAGCTTCTTGAGCGCATGCGGAATGGTGTTGTTCACAATCTGCATGGAGCCGCCACCGACCAGCTTCTTGAACTTCACCAGCGAGAAGTCGGGCTCGATGCCGGTGGTATCGCAGTCCATCATGAATCCGATGGTGCCGGTGGGCGCCAGCAGCGAGGCCTGCGCGTTGCGCCAACCGTTCTTGGCGCCGATGGCGTTGCCTTCGGCCCAGGCCTTGGCTGCCACCTTGGTGATGTCGGCGTCGAAACTGGAGTAGGTGCGCAGTGCGTCGTTGGCCGCGGCGTGCTTGCGCATGACCCGCGCATGCGCCTCGGCGTTGCGCTTGAAGCCAGCGTAGGGGCCGACAACGCCGGCCAGTTCCGCCGAGCGCTTGTAGGTGACCGCCGTCATCAGGCTGGTGATGGAGGCCGCAACCGCACGTCCGCCTTCGGAGTCGTAGGGCAGGCCAAGGTACATGAGCAGCGCGCCCAGATTGGCGTAGCCGACACCGAGCTGGCGGTAGTCACGCGTGGTCTGCGCGATCGCTTCCGTCGGGAAGTCGGCGAAGCTGATGGAGATGTCCATGGCCGTCGTGATGTACTCGACGGACTTGGCGAACTTCACCGAGTCGAAGGTGTCGTCGGCCTTGAGGAACTTCATGAGGTTCAGCGAGGCCAGATTGCACGACGAGTTGTCGAGGCTCATGTACTCCGAGCAGGGGTTGGACGCGTTGATGCGTCCGGTCTCGGGGTTGGTGTGCCAATCGTTGATGGTGTCGTCGTACTGGATGCCGGGATCGGCGCAGGCCCAGGCCGCTTCACTCACTTTGCGGAAGAGAGTGCGGGCGTCAACTGTCTCGATGACCTCACCGGTGGCGCGGGCACGCAACCCGAATTCGGTACCGGCTTCCACGGCGCGCATGAACTCATCGGAGACACGTACCGAGTTGTTGGCGTTCTGGTACTGGACGGAGTGGATGTCCTTGCCGCCGAGATCCATGTCGAAGCCGGCTGCCTTGAGGGCACGGATCTTGTCTTCCTCGCGCACCTTGGTCTCGATGAATTCCTCGATGTCCGGGTGATCGATGTCGAGCACGACCATCTTGGCCGCGCGACGCGTGGCGCCACCGGACTTGATGGTGCCGGCAGAGGCATCGGCACCGCGCATGAAGGACACCGGGCCACTGGCTGTGCCACCCGAGGACAGGAGTTCCTTGGAGGAACGGATGCGCGAGAGGTTGAGCCCGGCGCCGGAACCTCCCTTGAAGATGAGGCCCTCTTCGCGATACCAGTTGAGGATCGAATCCATGGTGTCGTCGACGGAGAGGATGAAGCACGCGCTCACCTGCTGCGGTGACGCGGTGCCGACGTTGAACCAGACGGGTGAGTTGAAGGCGAAGATCTGGTGCAACAGCATGTAGGTGAGCTCGGCCTCGAACACATCGGCGTCAGTCGGCGTGGCGAAGTAGCCGTACTCCTTGCCCGCCTTGGTGTAGGTGAGCACCACGCGGTCGATGAGCTGCTTCAGCGACCACTCCCGCTGCTCGCTGCCGAGCGCGCCACGGAAGTACTTCGTGGTGACGATGGTCGATGCGTTGACCGACCAGCTGTCGGGGAATTCGACGCCCCGCTGCTCAAAGACGATCTCCCCTGTCTTCCAGTTGGTCTGCACGACGTCGCGGCGCTCCCAGACCACCTGGTCGTACGGATGTACGCCCTCGGTGGACCAGACACGCTGCAACGGCAGCCCGGTTTTGGCGGCGCTCTTCGATGCGGAACGCGGAGAGCCGCTGGCGATCTCGGTCATGTTGCCCCTTCAAGGATCAATGGTGCGAAGACGGTGGTGCGAGGAGCCGCGGGGAATCGGCTGGTTTGTGCTTGGGGAAGCGGTGGGAAGTGGTGAGCACGAGGCTCGTGTGAGCCCTGGGCTCAGGAGACGGCGCCGGCGAGTGATCGTCCGCCCGGAGGCGCCTCGGCTTTGCGATTGGCTCGCAAGACCGCGATCTCGCCCTCGAAATCGGCGAGGCTTTCGAAGCTGCGATAGACCGAGGCGAAGCGCAGGTACGCCACCTCGTCGAGGTCGCGGAGCGGACCCAGAATGGCCAGCCCCACCTCGCCACTGGGAATCTCAGCGGAGCCGGAGGCGCGCAGCGCGTCCTCCACCTTCATGGCCAGCAGTGCCAGATCGTCCTCGGATACTGGTCGGCCCTGACAGGCCTTGCGTACGCCGGCGATGACCTTGGCACGGGAGAAGGGCTCAGCGGCTCCGGAGCGCTTGACGATGAGCAGCATGCAGGTCTCGACCGTGCTGAAGCGCTTGCCGCATTCCGGGCACTGTCGACGCCGACGAATGGCGGCGCCGTCTTCGCTGGACCGGGAGTCGATGACGCGCGAATCATCATGCCGGCAGAAGGGGCAGATCATGGCGTTCCTCCTCTCGATCCGAACCCTTTCGGGGTCGTCTGCTGTTGACAAACTGTGAATAACCGGTTGATACCCGAACACGATATGTGGATATCGGTGGCCAGTCAGACCCAATATGTTGTGTTGCCGACGGTACGACGGCACCAGGACTTCCGCAAGTGGCGACACGCCGCCGTTCCATGAGTGGCACTTTCAGCCTGCTGCCCATCGGCGCAGCTGATCGGTGGAGCGTGGGCTCAGCGGCTGGGAATGACGAGCGTGGAGCCGGCGGCCAGCACCGCGGTGCTGGACATGGCGTTGGCCTCACGAATGCGCTGGACGGCCTCCATCGGATCCAATCCGTGCAGTTCGCGGGACGCGATCGTCCAGAGCGTGTCGCCGGCTTTGACCACGACGGAGTGCGCGGACACCAAGGTGGGCGAGAACGCGGCAGGACCGGCGGCCGCACGGAGCGTGGAGATCGCGAACGAGGCCACCATCATGGCCACCAGCAGGACGACTGCGGTGACCAGCCGACGGCCACGCAAGGTGAGGCGCAGCGGCGGGTTCGCGGTCTGCACACGGCGCGGAAGGCGGGTGCCGTACGGCATCGTCATGGTTGTCATGATCTGACCCCTCGCTCTCGAACTGGGGAATTGCTCGAACGCTTGTTCGAATGCTTCCACGTGGCATGCGACACGTCAAGCGCAAATCGAACAGATGTTTGGAACTTCCGTTCGAAGGCCGTAGTGTCCGCGATAGCGGCCGTGAACTCCCCTGTAGCCCGCGGCCGCTACCAGGACTGATGAAATCGAGGGGGTCTGACAATGACGCAGACAAGATCGGCTGAAGTGCACGCGCTGCCCGATGGGGCGCCGGACGCCGAGGGCCTCACCGCCCGCCAGCGACTCATCCTCGAGTACATCACCAGCACGGTGGAGGAGCGCGGTTTCCCGCCCACCATGCGCGAGATCGGTGAGGCCGTGGGCCTGGCCTCGACCTCCTCCGTGACGCACCAGTTGGCGCGACTGGAGAAGAGTGGCCACCTCAAGCGCGACGTGCGCAACGCACGTTCCATGGAGGTGCTGTCGCCGGAGTACGCCCGTGCCAGCGGTGCCGTCGTGGAGATCCCCCTCCTCGGCACCATCGCAGCGGGTACCGGCGTCATCGCCGACGAGCAGGTGGAGGCCGTGCATGCGCTCCCGCGCGACTTCGTGGGCCGCGGGGATGCCAGTGAGCTATTCATGCTCAAGGTCAAAGGCGATTCCATGATCGACGCCGCCATCTGTGACGGCGACTTCGTGGTGGTGCAGCGCTCGCAGACCGCGGAGAACGGCGACATCGTGGCCGCCCTGCTCGAAGGTGACGAAGCCACGGTCAAGACCTTCAAGCGCCGCAACGGTCACGTCTGGCTAATGCCGCACAACCCCGAGTTCGCACCTATCCCCGGCGACGACGCGATCATTCTCGGCATCGTCAGGACGGTGCTGCGCAAGCTCTAATTGCTCGTTGCCTGCCGCGATTCGGCGAGGCGACGCAGTGAATTCATCACCACATCGCGATCGGTCGTGGCATAGAACGGCGGCATGGACCGCCGCAGGTAGTTGCCGTAGCGCGCCGTGACCAGTCGTGAATCCAGCACTGCCACCACCCCACGATCGCGTTGCGAGCGGATCAGCCTTCCGGCACCCTGCGCCAGCAGCAGGGCCGCACGCGGCACCGCCACCGACATGAATCCACTGCCCCCGGCCGCATCGACGCGTGCCTGCCGTGCGGCATGCAAGGGATCGTCCGGGCGCGGGAAGGGGATGCGATCGATCACGACCAGGCTGCACGCGTCCCCCGGCACATCCACGCCCTGCCATAACGACAGGGTGCCGAGCAGCACGCTGGTCTCGTCGGCGGCGAAGCGCTTGACCAGGTCACTGACGGCGGCCCCGCGACGTTGCACCAGCAGTTGCACACCCATGGCCGCACAGGCCGGCTCGAGCACGGCTTCGGCGGCGTCCACCGCCCGCCACGATGAGAAGAGGGCCAAGGCGCGCCCGCCGCTGGCCTCGATGAGCTGCCGGAGTTCATCCAGCTGCTCGGTCGAGGTGCCCTCACGTCCGGGAGCCGGCAACTGCGAGGCCACGTAGAGCATGCCCTGCCTGGCGGGATCGAAGGGCGTGCCCACGTCCAGGGAAGTCCAGGCCATGGTGTCGGGCGTATCCGCGTCCGGATCCTCGTCTGGATCCTCATGGAAGGCATCGGGGTTGAAGGCCCGCGGTTCGGCACGCAGGCCCAGCGAACGGGCGATGGATTCGAAGTCACCGCCCAGTGACAGGGTGGCGCTGGTGACGATCAC
>JAKAIC010000108.1 GCA_021814565.1 Actinomycetes bacterium
TACGGTGAGCGAGCAGCAGATGGTCACCGGTTCGGACTCGCGCTGCTTGAGCAGTGCGGCCTTGCCGACGAAGTCCTGGGCCTTGACCTTGGGCGTCGTCATGCCGGCCTCGACCGAGTTGAAGTCCGACTCCAGCTCGTTGCCGAAGGCGCGGTACGACTTCTCCAGGCGACCGGTGGTGCCGTAGACGCCGATGCCCACGGGGATGAGGCCGAATTCCTTGCCCGCGTCCCACACACGATCCCACAGCGCTTCGCCCTGCTCGATCGGGATGTAAAGCTCCCAGCCCAGGTCACCGACGTACGAGATGCGCGAGGCCAGAACCCGCAGCGTGTCGATCTCGATGGTCTTGCAGGTGCTGAACTTGAAGCCCTCGTTGGACATGTCGGCGCTGGTGATCTTCTCCATGATCTTGCGGGCGTTGGGGCCCCAGATGCCCAGCGTCGTGTACTTGTTGGTCTGGTCGACGACGATGGCGCCACCGTCGGCCGGGCACAGGTCCTTGAACCACTTGTTGTCGGCCATGCCGTGCGCGCCACCGGTGACCACCCGGAAGTGGTCCCAGCCCAGGCGCATCACGGTGAGGTCGGAGATGAAGCCGCCGTTCTCCGCCAGCACCGGGGTGTAGACGACGCGGCCCACGGCCACGTCCATCTGGCGCACGCAGGCCTGCTGCACCACGTCGAGGGCCTTGGGGCCGATGACGTCGAAGATGCAGAAGGCGGTGAGGTCGACCACACCGGCGGTTTCGCGCATCTGCAGGTGCTCGGCGTTGATGATCGGTGACCACCAACGGCTCTCCCACTCGGCCGTGCGTGGCATGACGGCATCGCCGAACTTCTCCACCAGGTGGGCGTTGCTCTCGTACCACCACGGGCGTTCCCAGCCCACGGTCTCATAGAACACGGCGCCAAGTTCCTGCTCGCGGCGGTAGTAGGGCGAGAGGCGGACGTTGCGGTTGCTCAGGTACTGCTCGTTGGGATGCACGATGCCGTAGGTCTTGATGAAGGACTCGGAGACGCGATCCTTGACGTGCTTGCGCGACTTCTGGTGCTCGTAGAAGCGGGCGATGTTCGACGCCGAGACGTCGATGTCCGACCATCCGCGCGTCATGAGCTGGGCAACGGCCTTGCCGGTGGCGGGACCTTCCTTGATCCAGACCGCGGATGCGGACCACAGGCCCTTGACCTCAGGCGTCTCGCCCAGGATGGGCATGCCGTCCGGGGTGTAGGAGAGCAGGCCGTTGATGGCGTACTTCTGGCGCACGTTCTCGTCACCGACGATCTCCGGCATGAGTTCGAGCGCGTGCTCGTCCTGCAGGTCGAAATCGCTCTGCGTGAAGGGAAATTCGGTGGGGGAGAGGGCCGCCTGCGCGTTGCTGGGGAGGTCATCGGGTTCGTAGAGGATGGGGCGATGCGCGTAGGAGCCGATCTCCAGGCCGGTGCCGTGCTGGCGCTCGTACATGAAGGTGTCCATGTCGCGGACGATGGGGTATTCGATGTCACCCTTGCTGTGCTCGAAACGCGGCACCGGGCCGATGTCCTTCATCTGGTGCACGGTGGGCGTGAGCGGGATCTCGGCGCCGGCCATCTTGGCCAGCTTGGGACCCCAGAGGCCGGTGGCGATGACGACGTACTCGGCTTCGATGGTGCCCTGATCGGTGACAACCGCCTTGATGCGGCCGTTCTCGACGATCATGTCGAGCACCTCGGTGTTGGCGAAGGACTGCAGTGCGCCCATCTCCTGCGCGCGCTCACGCATGATGGTGCCGGCGCGCAGTGAATCGACGACCGAGCCCGTCGGGGTGTAGAAGGCGCCGGTGATGACATCCTTGTCCATGTAGGGGACGAGCTCGACCGCTTCCTCCGGCGTGAGCAGCACGGATTCCATGCCGCCCCATGCTTTGGACGAGGTGAGACGGCGCTTGAACTCCTGCAGTCGGGCGTCGGTGCGCGCAACCTCCATGGCGCCACAGGTCGTGTTGACGCCCAGCTCGATGTACTGGTTCTGCGAGTCCAGCGTCAGCATGGCCATTTCCTTGTTGTGGTCAACAGGGAAGATGAAGTTGGAGGCGTGGCCGGTGGACCCACCGGGGTTGGGCAGCGGGCCCTTGTCGATCTGGACGATGTCGGTCCAGCCCAGTTTCGCCAGGTGGTAGACGAGGCTGTTGCCGACGATGCCGGCACCGATGACTACGCACTTGGCCTTGGCAGGCAGCGAGCTCATTGCTTCCCTTTCTTCGGTTCTTGCATGGGTGGTCGTACGGGCGGTGCTAGAGGGACTTGCGGATCGAGGACTCGAATCCGTCGACGTGGGCGAACATGAGTTGGGCCGCGAGTTCGGCGTTGCCATCGCGCACGGCAGAGAGGAGTTCGCGGTGTTCGAGCACTGCGAACTCCAGGTCGGGGATGTTGTGCAGGGCCAGGGCCCAGATGCGCAGCGCGTGCACGAAGTACTGGTCGAGCGTGCGCTCGAGGAAGGCGTTGTGCGCGCAGCGGTAGATCTGGTGGTGCATGCGCTGGTCCATCTCCAGCAGCACATGCGGGGTGGGGGCGGTGCCCAGCTGGTCGAGTTCAGCGATGAGCTGTTCGGTGGCGGCCTGGTCCTCGGGCTTGGAGCGCTGCGCGGCCAGGCGGGCGGCGAAGCTCTCGAGCTCCCCGCGCACTTCGCCCAGGGCGGCCAGGTCGCGGGTGTCGATGCCGGCAACGAACATGCCGCGTCGCGGGTAGACGTCGACCAGGTTCTCATTGGCGAGGGTGCGCAGCGCCTCGCGGATGGGGGTGCGGCCCAGGCCCAGCTGCTCCATGAGCTCGGCCTCGCTGAGCAGTGAGCCCGGCGCCAGTTCCGCGCGCACGATCATGGCGCGGATGGCGAAGTAGGCGCGATCGGACTGCGAAGTCGCGAACTCGGCACTGGGCTGCAGCAGCGGGATAGCCACAGGGGAAGCGTAGATCTGGATATATCAGTTGTATATGGCATGCAGGCGAGCGGTGGGAGGGGGCGCCGAACGGCGTTGCCGGTTCCACTCCGTGGCAACTCGGTGCGGTGCTCGGCCCGGCCGGTGCTCGGCCCGGCGGCTAGTAGCGGTTGCCGCTGCCGTTGCGGGCGAAGGCCACCACGGTGAGCCCGAACTCGTGCGCCGTCTCCAGCGCCAGCGAGGTGGGTGCGGAAACGGCGGAGATGGCGGAGATGCCTGCCACCACGGCCTTCTGCACGATCTCGAAGCCCAGCCGGCCCGAGCAGACCAGGCTCCAGCCGGCGAGCGGCAGTTCCCCCGCCATGAGGGCGGCCCCGATCACCTTGTCTACGGCGTTGTGGCGTCCCACGTCCTCGCGCACCCAGCGCACGCTGAGATCGGGCGCGATGAGCAGGGCTGCATGCAGGCCGCCGGTCTTGGAGAAGACCTTCTGACGCTTGCCCAACTCCTCGGTGAGCCGGGCCAGCGTGCTCGCGTCATGGGGTGTGGGCGTGACGTTGCCGATGCCGCGTGCGCGCAGGTCGTCCAGCTGCGTGCTGCCGCACACGCCGCAGGCCGAGGACATGGTGAAGCGGCGGTCGAGCAGGCGCTCGGGCGTGACGGCGCTGGCGTCGACAGTGGCCACCACGGTGTTGGCGCGTTGCCGCGGTGTGAGGGTGCGGTCACCGCAGACGATGACTTCGCGCAGTTGCGAGGGCGTCGTCACCACGCCTTCGGCCAGCAGGAAGCCGGCCGCCAACTCCAGGTCGTTGCCCGGGGTGCGCATGGTGACGGCAAGCGGTTCGTCGTCGCCGAGGCCACGGCGCAGCCGGATCTGCAGCGGCTCCTCCACCACGACACTGTCGAGGAATTCGCTGCCGTCGGTCCTGTGCGCACGCACCCGGGCGATGGCCGAGCGTGCTTCGTCCTCTTCACGGATCACGCTTCAGCGTAACGCCGGGCTCGGGAGGCGCCGCCGGCATTCATCATGCTTCCGAGCCCAGAAGGCGTATCCATGCTGCATAAGCAGTGCGGATACGCCTTCTGGCTTCCGTAGCGCGGCTCGCGTTACCAGCGGGCGTGGACGAAGTGACGGATCTGGCTGTCGTAGATGCGACGGACGGCGCCGCGATAGGCGTCGCCCATGCGCGGCAAGGAGCCGACGGCCGCGTTGGCCTGGGCCTGGGCCACCGAACTGGCCCCGGGAATGACGGTGGTGACACCGGGTTGGTCCACCAGCCAGCGCAGGGCGGCCTGGGCCGGCGTGATGTCGTCGGGCAGGCAGTCCGCCAGTTCCCGTGCAGCCGCCACCCCCACTTCGTAGGGCACGCCGGCGAAGGTCTCCCCGACGTCGAAGGCCTCACCCTGACGGTTGTACGCGCGATGGTCGTCAGCCGCGAACTCGGTGTCGGACCGGAACTTGGCGCTGAGCAGGCCGCTGGCCAGCGGCACACGCACGATGACGCCGACGCCCTGTGCCGCGGCCTCGGGGACCACCGTCTCCAGGGGCTTGAGGCGGAAGGCATTGGCGATGATCTGCAGGCTGGCGATATGGGGATGGGCGATGGCCAGGCGTGCCTGCTCCACGGTCTCGACGCTCACGCCGTAGCCGGCGATCAGGCCCTCGGCCGTGAGCTCGTCGAAGAGCTCGTACATCGACTCGCGGGTGATGGTGTCAGTGGGCGGGCAGTGCCATTGCACGAGGTCGAGGCGGTCAACTCCCAGGTTCTCCAGTGAGCGGGCGATCCACGCACGTAGGTGTTCCTCGCTGTATTCCTGGTCAACCTGGGCGGTGGCGCGACGGCCGGTCTTGGTGGCGACGAAGAGCTGCTCACCTGCACGTTCTCGCAGCAATTGCCCCACGAAACGCTCGCTGCGGCCGTCGCCATAGACATCCGCGGTGTCGAAGAAGGTGACCCCCGCGTCGGCCGCGGCATGCAGGATCGCCATGGCCGTCGCGTCGTCGACGTCACCCCAATCCGCACCCAACTGCCAGCAGCCCAGACCGATTACCGATGCGGAACGGCCCAGCCGTTCGAATGCGCGATGCTCCATGGTGCGAGCGTAGACGCGAGCATGCCGGGCGCGGGAATGTCGGCCCAACGTCCGGTGCGGGGCATGATGTGCCCATGACACGAGCACTGATTCGACTGGTCGCCGTAGCGGCGGCCGTGTGGGTGGCGGCGGCGATCCTGCCCGGTGTGCACGTCAAGGGAGACGTGTTCACCTATCTGGGGATCGCCCTCACGTTCTCGCTGGTGAACCTCATCATCGGCAACCTGGTGCGACTGCTCACCATGCCTATCACGCTCGTCACCTTCGGTATCAGCCTCTTCTTCGTGAACGCGGCCATGTTCCTGCTCACCGACCACTGGAGTGACTCGCTCACTATCGACGGTTTCTGGTGGGCCTTTGCCGGCGCCCTCATCGTGAGCGTCGTGAGCAGCGTCATCAGCCGCGTGCTGCGCGCCAAGTAGCGCTGCCCCCCGGTACCGCCGACGGCTCCTTTGTGGGGCCTTCAGCAGCGCTGAAGGCCC
>JAKAIC010000109.1 GCA_021814565.1 Actinomycetes bacterium
CACCGATGCCTACGAGCAGGCGCGGGCTGCTGTGGCGCGTTTCGTCGGTGGAGAACCGCAGGAACTGGTGTTCACCAAGAACGCCACCGAATCCATCAATCTCCTTGCTCATGCCTTCTCGTCGGCAACAGCCAAGGCTGCCCATGGCAAGTGGCAGGGCGACGAGCGCTTGGTCCTGACTCCCGCGCACAACATCGTCATCACTGAGATGGAGCATCACGCCAATCTGGTGCCATGGCAGGAACTCGCGGACAAGACCGGTGTGGAGCTGCGCTGGATCGGACTCACCGATGACGGCCGCCTGGACTACGAGGATCTCGAGCGTCGCATCGACAACCACACGCGCGTGGTTTCGTTCGTCCACCAGAGCAACATCCTCGGCACCATCAACGATGTGGGGCGGATCAGTGCCGCAGCCCGTGCCGTCGGCGCTTTCGTTTTCCTCGATGCCTGCCAATCGGTGCCGCACATGCCCATCGACGTCAGGACGCTCAAGGTGGACGCCATGGCCTGGTCCGGCCACAAGATGCTGGGCCCCACCGGCATCGGCTGCCTATGGGCGACCAGTGAGCTGCTGGAGGCCATGCCACCCTTCCTAACCGGTGGCTCGATGATTGCAACCGTCACCATGGAGCGCACGACCTTCGCCAAGGCGCCGCAGAAGTTCGAGGCCGGCGTCCCCAACATGGCGCAGGCCGTGGGACTGGGCGCTGCCGTGCGCTACTTGGAGCGGGTGGGGATGGAGCGCATCGCCGCACATGAACACCTGCTTGCGGAGGCGGCGCTCGCCGCGCTGCAGGATATTGACGGTGTGCGGATCGTGGGTCCCACCGACAACCTTGATCGTGGCTCGGCCATCTCCTTCACGGTGCACGACATCCACCCGCATGATGTGGGCCAGGTGCTCGACGCCAACGGTGTCGCCGTGCGCGTGGGTCATCACTGCGCCTGGCCCACCTGTCGCCGCTACGCCGTACCTGCCACCACGCGCGCCACCTTCTACCTGTACAACGACCTTTCGGACATCAATGCGCTCGCATCGGGTGTGCGCGCCGCCCAGCGCTTCTTCGGGACGGCCTGATGCAACTCCAATCCATGTACCAGCAGATCATCCTTGACCATTACAAGCACCCACAGGGCAAGGGCCTGCGCACGCCCTTCGTCACCGAAGTGCATCACGTGAACCCGACCTGCGGTGATGAGATCACGCTGCGCGTCAATGGCGATGAGCACAGTGGATTCCACATCTCCTACGAGAACCAGGGTTGCTCCATTTCCCAGGCCAGCGCCTCCGTGATGTTCGACCTAATCGACGGCACGCCTTACGCAGAGGCCATGAAGGTCGCGGACGCCTTCATGGAGATGATGCAGTCGCAGGGTGCAGGCGAGCCGGATGAGGAATTGCTGGAGGATGCCGCAGCGTTCCATGGAGTGGCGAAGTTCCCGGCACGCGTGAAGTGCGCGCTGCTGGGCTGGATGGCGTACAAGGATGCCGCATCCGCGGCTATCGCTCATGCACAGGTGAGCGGAGAGGACGGATCACGATGACCGAAACCATGCACCCGGTGGATCTCATGGAACTCATGAAGGACGTCGTGGACCCCGAACTGGCATCAACGTGGTCGATCTCGGGCTGGTTTACGGCGTGCACGTTGACGACGAGAACAATGCCACCATTGATATGACGCTGACTTCGGCCGCCTGCCCACTCACCGATGTGATCGAGGATCAGGCCCGGGCTGCGCTGGACGGGTACGTCAATGACTTCCGCATCAATTGGGTGTGGATGCCGCCGTGGGGCCCCGAGAAGATCACCGCTGATGGCCGCGACATGATGCGCGCCCTCGGCTTCAACATCTGACAACATCCGCCGACGGCTCCTTTGTCGGTGCTTCAGCTGGCGCGAAGCACCGACAAAGGAGCCGTCGGCACGGAAGTAGGCTCAACCAGTGATTGCCGTACAGGACCTCGAATTGCGCGTTGGCGCGCGACTCCTGCTGTCCGAAGTGAATCTGCGCGTTGCCGCCGGGGACCGGGTGGGCCTGGTGGGGCGCAATGGCGCCGGCAAGACCACACTCACCAAAGTGCTGGCCGGTGAGGGGCAACCCGCCGCCGGCATCGTGACCCGCAGCGGAACCGTCGGATACCTGCCGCAGGATCCGCGCACCGGTGATCTCGAGGTGCTGGCCCGCAACCGCATTCTCTCCGCCCGTGGTCTGGACGAGACCGAACGGCGGCTGCGAGCGGCCGAACAGGCCATGGCCAGTGCCCAGGACATGGAGCGGGCCATGCGCCGCTATGCCAACGCCGAGGCCGAGTTCCTGGCGGCCGGTGGCTACGCCGCCGAGTCCGAAGCAGCTTCGATCGCCTCCAGCCTGGGCCTGCCCACGCGCGTCATGGAACAGAAACTGGAGACGCTGTCGGGTGGGCAGCGTCGACGCGTCGAACTGGCACGCATCCTCTTCAGCGGTGCCGAGACCCTGCTGCTCGACGAGCCCACCAATCACCTCGATGCCGATTCCATTGTGTGGTTGCGGGATTTCCTCATCAAGTACTCCGGCGGGCTGATCGTCATCAGCCACGATGTTCAGCTGGTCGAGACGGTGGTCAATAAGGTCTTCTACCTGGACGCCAATCGCTGCGTGCTTGACGTCTACAACATGGGATGGAAGGCCTATCTCAAGCAGCGAGAGGATGACGAGCACCGTCGTCGTCGCGAGCGTGCCAACGCCGAGAAGCAGGCTGCGATCCTGCACGCGCAGGCCGACAAGCTTCGTGCCAAAGCAACCAAGGCCACCGCGGCACACGTGATGGAGCGCCGCGCCGACAAGCTGCTGAGCGGGTTGGAGGAGGAGCGGCGCTCGGACAAGGTCGCCAAACTGCGCTTCCCCAAGCCCGCGCCCTGCGGCAAGACGCCACTCACGGCGCAGGGACTGTCGAAGTCCTACGGTTCGCTCGAGGTCTTCACCGATGTCGATCTTGCCATCGACCGGGGGAGCCGCGTCGTCATCCTGGGCCTCAACGGCGCCGGCAAGACCACGCTGCTGCGCATTCTGGCCGGCGTCGATGCGGCGGATACCGGTGCGGTGCAGCCCGGCCACGGCCTCAAGCTGGCCTATTACGCGCAGGAACACGAGACCCTCGATGCCCAGCGCACCGTGCTTGAGAACATGCAATCCGCCGCGCAGGACATGCCCGAGACCGAGGTACGCAAGATCCTCGGTTCCTTCCTTTTCAGCGGCGACGACGTGTACAAGCCCGCCGGCGTCTTGAGCGGCGGCGAGAAGACGCGGCTGGCGCTGGCCACGCTGGTGGTGTCCAGCGCCAACGTGATGCTGCTCGACGAACCCACCAACAACCTGGACCCGGCCTCGCGGGCTGAGATCCTGAAGGCGCTCTCCGGATACGAGGGCGCGATCGTGATGGTCACGCACGATGAGGGCGCTGTGCACGCCTTGAATCCGGAGCGCGTGCTGCTGCTGCCCGATGGTGACGAGGACTTCTGGTCCGCTGACTACGCAGACCTGGTGACACTCGCATGAGCGGACTCAGCCCGGGCGGTGGTGGCGGCGGCGGTTTCATGTTCCTGCGTTCCTTCACCAGGGACCGCAGCGTCAAGGAACAGCATCTGAAGCCCGGCACAGCGAAACGCGTCATCGGCTACGCCAGCCCGTACCGCCTGCGCATTGCCAGCGTGCTGCTGCTGCTCATCGTGGATGCCGCGCTGGTTGTCGTGCAGCCTCTGCTCATTCGCCGGATCATCGATCAGGGCGTGGCATTGCACAGTTCCAGCACGGTCGTGAATGGAGCACTGCTGCTGGGTCTGCTGGGTCTGCTGGATGTCCTGATCGGCCTCAGCGGCCGCTGGCTGTTCGCCCGCATCGGTGAAGGCCTGATCTACGACCTCCGTACCGAGGTCTTCGATCATGTGCAACGACAGTCGGTTGCCTTCTTCACGCGCACGCAGACGGGGGCACTCGTCTCACGCCTCAACGGCGATGTGCTGGGAGCACAGCAGGCCTTCACCTCGACACTGAACGGCGTCATCGGCAACGTGGTGTCACTGCTGGCCATCCTCATCGCCATGTTCGCGCTGTCATGGCGCATCACCCTGATGTCCTTGGCCTTGCTGCCGCTCTTCCTCTTCCCGGCGCGCTGGATCGGTGGACGCATCGCCTCGCTCACCCGCGATCAGTTCAATCTCAACGCGGAGATGAGCACCACCATGACCGAGCGCTTCAATGTCGCCGGCGCCATGCTGGTCAAGCTCTACGGTCATGCCCCCAGTGAGACCAGCGCCTTCTCGGCCAAGGCTGCCCGTGTGCGCGATACCGGTGTGCGTATCGCCGTCTCCAATCGCGTGTTCTTCAGCGCGCTCACGCTGGTTGCCTCCGTCGCCACCGCCCTGGCCTACGGCTTCGGCGGCACCGCCGCCATTGCCGGCACCCTCTCGGTCGGCACTCTGCTGGCACTGGTGGCCCTGCTGGGCCGGCTCTACGGTCCACTGACGGCACTGGCCAACGTGCGCGTTGATGTCATGACGGCGCTGGTGTCATTCGAGCGGGTGTTCGAGGTACTGGATCTCCCGTCGCTGGTGCAGGACCCGCCATCACCACGCCCCCTTCCTTCAGGGTCATTGGATATCGAGTTCGATCACGTGACCTTCCGCTATCCGCAGGCCTCCGAGGTCTCGCTGGCGTCGCTCGAGGCCATCGCCAGACAGGACACCATGCTCGAGCACACCGAGGTGCTGCACGACATCACTTTCGCGGTGGCCCCCGGCGCCATGGTTGCACTGGTCGGGCCGTCCGGTGCCGGCAAATCCACGGCGGCCTCCCTGCTACCACGGCTCTATGACGTCTCCGAGGGCGCGATTCGCGTTGGTGGCATTGACGTTCGCGAGCTAGCTCAGCAGGAACTCCGTGACTCCATCGGGGTGGTGAGCCAGGATGCGCATCTCTTCCACGACACCATCCGCGCCAATCTGCTGTACGCGAAACCGGATGCAAGCGATGCCGAATTGCATGCCGCGCTCGATCAGGCACAGCTTCGCGACTTCATCGGAAATCTCACCAATGGTCTGGACACCGTGGTGGGGGATCGCGGCCATCGCCTGAGCGGTGGGGAGAAGCAGCGCATGGCCATCGCTCGGGTCTTCCTCAAGCAGCCGCGCATCATCATCCTCGACGAAGCCACCGCCCATCTTGACTCCGAGTCGGAAGTCGCAGTGCAACGCGCGCTCTCCCTGGCCCTGCAGGGGCGCACCGCACTCGTCATCGCACACCGGCTGTCCACCATCCGCGACGCCGATTCCATTGTGGTGATTGCCGATGGACGTGTCGTGGACAGCGGTACTCACACCGAGTTGCTGCAGCGAGGCGGCCTGTACGCGGACCTCTACAGCACGCAGTTCTCGGGCGAGACGGCCACCCGCTGAGCGCTAGCTGTTCTGCCCCACGACGTCGGTCCCGGCGGCGGCGTC
>JAKAIC010000110.1 GCA_021814565.1 Actinomycetes bacterium
CATGGTCAGGGTGCTCGCGGACGGGCCGGTCCCCTTCGCGTGTCGGCCACGGGCGCGTGCACCCTCCGTGTGGTTGCCCTGCCAGCCCGCGCCCTGGTCGCAACCGACGATGCGTACGAGATCCCGACCCTCGGCCATGACCGCGAGCGTGGCGACGGTGTGCACGGCATGCGAAGCACCCTGAAAGGCGTCGAGTGCGCTCACGGCATCGGCGAAGTGTGCCTTGACGACCTCGGCCGGCAGCTGCCACCACACTGCCGTCGTATGCAGCTCCTGGTCCGGCAGGTTGACCGGACCATAGCCGATGTTCTCGTGGCTGTAGTAGCGGATCTTCTTGTAGCCGGCGACGTGGCGCACCACGTGCACCTCGCCGTGATGGCAGGTGCCCTGGCCAGCCTTGGCGCCATCGAAGCGCTCCAGCACCTTCAGCTTGGTGTAGTCGATGGCATCGGTGTAGTAGTCCGCCTGGGTGCGGGTCACGTAGGCCTTGCGGCCCACCCAATCCAGCCGCTCCACCTGGAAGGGCTGCGACTGCACCATGTAGATGGCGCCCTCATAGAGCGTCAGCGCGGCGCTGCCGTAGTCGACCTCGGCCAGGATCTCCTGCGTGCCCGCGGTCCGGTCGACCACCACGAAGTTGCCATCGGCCACGGCGCGCAGGTTGACGGCCTGGGCGGGATAGCTGTCGGCGATCCAGTCATAGCGCCCGTCCTCGGCATGCACGACGCCGGCTTCGGCCAGCACGGCGAGGTAGTCCGCGGCATCGAGTTCGCCGAAACGCTCGCCCGCCGCGAACGGAAGCTCGAAGGCCGCACAGCGGATGTGATCGAGCAGGATCAGTGGCTGGTCCGGCGCGATGCGCGCGTGCTCGGGACTGGCCGCGCTGAAGAAGTCCGGATGCTGCACCACGTACTGGTCGAGCGGCAGGCTGGAGGCGACCAGCACCCCGAGCGAGGCCTGCTGGCGGCGCCCGGCGCGGCCCAGGCGCTGCCAGCTGCCGGCGATCGAGCCCGGGTAGCCGCACAGCAGCGCCACATCCAGCGATCCGATGTCGACGCCGAGCTCGAGCGCCGACGTGCTGACGATGCCATCCAGCGACCCGGCACGCATGGCCTGCTCGGTCGCACGGCGGGTGCGCGGCAGGTAGCCGCCGCGATAGGCGTGGATGCGCGCCGGCTTGCGCGGATCCGCATCGAAGACATCCTTGAGGTACTTGGTGATGACCTCGACCATCAGCCGCGAAGGCGCAAACACCAGCGCCTTCAGCCGCGCTCGGATGGCCATGCGTGCCAGCCGCGTCACCTGCGAGCGCGCCGAGGCGCGGATACCGAGGTCGCGGTTCACGACCGGCGGATTCCACAGCAGTACGTGGCGCTCGCCCTGCGGTGCACCCGAGCCCGTGATGGCGTGGACCGGGGCGCCGATCAGCACCTCGGCATGCTGGCGCGGATTGCCGATGGTCGCCGAGCACAGGAGGAAGACCGGGTTGCTGCCGTAGAACGCGCAGATGCGCTTCAGGCGGCGCAGGACATTGGCGAGGTGCGAGCCGAACACGCCGCGGTAGCTGTGCACCTCGTCGATGACCACGTAGCGTAGCGACTCGAACAGCCGTGCCCACTTCGTGTGATGCGGCAGGATCCCCTGGTGCAGCATGTCGGGGTTGCTGATCACGACATCGCCGGCCATGCGCACGGCGCTGCGGGTGTCGGAGGGCGTGTCGCCATCGAAGGTCGCGGCGCGGATGCCGAGGCTGCCGGCCTCGTTCAGCGCGAGGAGTTCGGCGAGCTGGTCCTGTGCCAGGGCCTTGGTCGGAAACAGGTACAGCGCGCGCGCCTGGGTGCGCAGCACTGCGGCCAGCACCGGCAGGGTGTAGCACAGCGTCTTGCCGGAGGCGGTCGGTGTGGCGATGACGAGGTGATGGCCCGAAGTCGCGACGTCCCAGGCTTCGCGCTGATGGGTGTAGAGGCGATGGATGCCGCGCGCGTCCAGCGCACCGCGCAGTGCGGCAGGCAACGTCTCGGGGAACTCGGCGGTTTCGCCCGGCTGGGCGGGCAGCACGAGGTGGCCGGTGATGCGATCGCGGTAGCGCGCTTCGATCCGCGCGATCCAGTGCGCCATGGGAGTGCCGGTCGCCGGCAGGTCGGTATCCGGGATGAGGGGTTCAGCGGCGGACATGTGGGACCTCCGGGTCAGGCGCGCAGGCTGCCGGTCGGCTGTCGCAGCGCGTGCGACAGCGGGAGGGCCTGCGGAGGCGGTTGTAGCGGACGGGGCGCTCTTCGGTGGCTGACGCACAAGACTGAAGCGGTCCTTCTTGCCTACGCTTTGAGCTGCGGATCGAAGACGGCAAATTCGAGTGACGCCACGCCGGCCGTGGCCTGGCGACGTTCACGGACCGATCACCGATGATCCGATGAACATGCCACACTGCAGCGCCGGACACTCTCACAAGGGTCGGCATGCTTCGATCACGATCCACGATGCATCCGCAGTCCGCGCGTCAGGGCACGCTCTCGGCGCCGAGCCAAGTGGATCTCCAGAGGTTGATCGAGCCTGCGGCGTACGCATCCGAGGCGCAGGCATGGCTCCGATTGGCGCGACCTGCACTGGACGCCGCCATCGACTCGATGCTCGATCAGATTCAAGCCCTGGTGCAGATGAATGCAGCCTGTGCCGAGGACCTGGATCTGTTCGAGCGCGAGGGGGTCCTGGCCTGTCCCAATTTCTCGCGAAGCTACCTGAGGTTGCTCTGCTCGCCGACGTTGACGGAGTCGCGCCACAGACGCATGGCGCGGGCGATCGGGCGCTCCAGCGAACTACTGGGACTGCCCCTCAGCCTGCTGGTTGAAGGGCTCTGGCTCGCACTGCACGAACTGAATCGCACGGTCGCGAGGCTGCCGTGGGCGCGCGAGCAGCGCGTCCACTTGATGGCCATGCTGTCCGCGCGCGTGCGCGATGCACTCCATTCGATCAACGATGGCCAGCACGAACTCAGCAGCGCCTGCCATCAGCTGATCATTGATCTGGAACTATGGCGCACCAAGGCGCGCAACTGGGACGCGTTTGCCGTCGGCGCCATGGAGCGACTGGCCCGACATCCCGGCATCGTCGCCATCGCCATCGGCAGACCCAATCCTGACGCGCAGATCGTGTACGAGTACGAATCGCCCCGATTCACAGCCTATCTGGCGGAAGTGCAACGGCAAGGCGTCGGGCCGCTGTCGATGGATGCGAGCAATACGTTCGGGCAATCCCCGCAGGCCCGTGCGTGGCGCAGTCGCGAGATCGAAACCAACCGCTCTTACCTGGTCGATGCAGGCGCCGCACCCTGGGCCCGGGCAGCGCATGCCACAGGCATTCATTCCTCGGCCGCGCTGCCGATCACCGATTCCGAGGGCGATCCGACGGCGCTGCTGGCGCTGTACGGCGCGCTCCCGGGCCAGTTCGGCACGCAGTCGATGGGGCTGTTCCTGCAGGCACTCCGCCAAGTGTTCAGCCAAGCCTACGTTGAATTGGGTCAGTTGGGCCGCGCGCAGCCCCTGCCGGTTGACGTTCGCCGACGTCAGCTGCAACTGCTCAGCCGGGGCGCGGTGCAGATGGTTTATCAACCGATCGTGGACTTGGCAACGGGCATCCCCACGTCGGTCGAAGCCTTGGCACGCCTGGTGTCCGATGAGGGCCAGCTGATCCTACCGGCGGAATTCCTGGGCGGCTTCGGACGTCCGGAACTCAATCGGCTGTTCGTGCTGGGCTTGCAGCAAGCGTTGCACGACCTGGCCACCTGGGATCAGGCGGGCGTGCACCTGTCCGTGACGTTGAATCTGCCGCCCTCCGTGCTGGTTCACCCGGACTGCCTGCGCTGGATGATCGAAGGATTCGCCATGAGCGGCATCGCTACGAACCGTCTGATGCTGGAGTTGCTGGAAGACGAAGATGTGGCAATGTCCACCCAACGCGACGATGCCATCAACCAACTGGCGACCCTGGGCGTCCAGTTGATCATGGATGACTTCGGCTCTGGCTACAGCAATCTGTGGCGCATGCGCAGCCTGCCGTTCGATGCGGTCAAGCTCGATCAGAGTCTGCTGACGGAGATCAACGCAGAGCAGCCCCGCTCGCTGCACTTTCTGGCTGGTTTGATCGATCTCGTGCAGGGGCTTGGCCTGCGCGCAGTGGTCGAGGGCTTATCCTCACCCGAGCTGGTCGAGATTGCCCGTGCCCTGGGCGCGGATGCGGGCCAAGGCTATGCGCTGGCGCGACCCATGTTGCCCGCGGATCTGGTGGCTTGGGTACAGAGCTTCCGCCTGGCGGAGTTCCATCCAGGTCACCCGGGTGAAGCTGCCGCGTTGGCCGCACGACTCGCTCGATCGAGCAGGGCGCAGGACCAACGCTGAACACAGCGCGCCAACATCCGCCAGTGGGCAGGTATCTCGCTGAGGAAGGCGCTGCGTTGTGTTGGTGCTCGCGACAAATAGAGGCCATCGCTGCCAACCCCGTCAGCCGTCCCCTTGGCCCCATTCCCAGGTGCTCCCGCAGTCATTGCAGAGGAAGGTGCAGCGCTTGGCGGGGAATGGTGCGAACAGCAGGACCACCGCAGCGGCGACGATGCGCTGACGCAACTGCATCGTCTGCCTGAGGTTCATCGAACCACATCCTGGGCAATGTTCTCGCTGCGAGCCGATCACTTCGAGCAGCTCCGATTCGAGAGCCCCCGTTTGGTATTGCGACAGGATCTTCGAGGCTTGCGTGAGGCAGCCTGAAGGTACCTGGACAGCAGTTCCGCCGAGAGCCACAGCCATCGGCCAGTTGACGATGGCATGATGGGCAAATGCCACCGTGGCAGGGATACCGTCTGCCTGCAGCCGTGCCTGCACGATGTAGGCTTCCCAGGGATCTAGAAACCTGGCCAGGGTGACGAGCATGCATCCTCATGACGGCTAAAGCGGAAGGGCGCTAGACCCCTGTGGTCGGCACCGTCGCTCCATAGCGAGCGCCTTCACGAAGTCTGGATGGCGCGGATAGAGCATGTAAAGCAGACCGAGAGGCATCATCGGGTCAAGTCTCGTCGTGCGTCGACGAGCTCTCCACTGCTTGCGCGGCAGGAGGGTCTGCCGGGCGCGGGCAAGGAGTGACAACGGACCCTGAAAGGTGTACATCTGTACACCTATGGACGAGCTCACCGATCGCCAGCGCGCCATCCTGGAGTTCATCGCCGGACGCATCGAGGCCG
>JAKAIC010000020.1 GCA_021814565.1 Actinomycetes bacterium
AGATGACGACGTGCTCGGCAGGACGGTCCTGACGAGCGGTGGGCACCGCGCCGATAGTGTCGACGACGGCACGTGAATCCGCATCCGCCACCTCGCCGAAGATGGTGTGCTTGAAGTTCAGCCAAGTGGTCGGGGCCAGGGTGATGAAGAACTGGGAACCGTTGGTGCCGGGGCCGGCGTTGGCCATGGCCAGGAGGTAGGGCTTGCTGAAGGTTAGTTCGGGGTGGAACTCGTCCTTGAAGGTGTAGCCGGGGCCGCCCATGCCGGTGCCCTCCGGATCTCCACCCTGGATCATGAATCCGGAGATGACACGGTGGAAGATCACGTTGGTGTACAGCGCACCCTCGCCGGGCTTGCCGTCACGCTTCTTCCAGGCCTGACTGCCATCGGCCAGGCCGACGAAGTTCTTCACCGTGGCCGGTGCGTGATCGGGGAAGAGGTTGACCTTGATGTCACCGTGATTGGTGTGCAGCGTGGCAGTCGTCATGCGCCAATTCTGTCATGCGCGGCGGTGCCCCGTCGCTGCTCAACGGGTATGGGTGAGGCGCGCCAGCACGCCCAGCCAAAGCGCGATGCTGCGACCGATGAGCAGCGCGAAGAGCAGAGTGCCGATTCCCAGGTTGCCGCCAAGAGCCCAACCCAGTGAGAGCACAAGCATTTCCAGGCCCAGGCGGACACGGCTCACCCGCACGCCGGTCTTGTGGTGGAGCGAGGTCATGAGCCCATCGCGCGGCCCGGGGCCCAGATCGGTGGTGAGGTAGAGGGCGCTTCCGATGCCTACCACCAGGATCCCTGACAGATCGCTCAGCAGTTTCCACCACAGCTGCTGGGGATGGGGCAGGACATTGACGCTGAACTCCAGCACGTAGCCGATGATGAAGGAATTAAGCACAGTGCCCAGGCCCGGTCTCTCGCGCAGTGGAATCCAGAGCAGGAGCACGGTGCCACTGATGAGGAAACTGGCGGTTCCCAGGGTCAAGCCGGTGCGATAGGAGACGCCCTGCGCAAGCACGGTCCACGGGGACACACCGATCCCCGCAATCACCAACAAGGCCTCACCGACACCGAAACACACAAAACCGGAGAGCAGGATGGCCAAGGTCAGCGGCTGGGTGCGCCATCGGTGAGGCGAGCGCCAGGGCACCGTCGGGAAGGTTCGCGCACCGTTGAGCAGGATGTACTTCCAGGACGGCTTGGTCATCCGTGAACCCTACGGCCCCATCTGATCGTCACCGGCGGGCCAACCAAAAGACCCCACATTCCGTGGCGTCCGTGCGTGGAGCTTAGGGGACTCGAACCCCTAACCCCTGCCTTGCAAAGGCAGTGCTCTACCAATTGAGCTAAAGCCCCGTCGTGGCGTCAGGCGTTGTGCCATTCGCCGGCGGCGGTGTCACCCTTCAGGTACTTCACGAGATAGGTGACGATCCCCCCGAGCAGGATCAGTTTCAGGAGCTTCTTCATGACACCCTCCGTGCTGCGGAGTGGACCTAGGAGGACTTGAACCTCCGGCCTCTTCCTTATCAGGGAAGCGCTCTAACCGTCTGAGCTATAGGTCCGGACCGGTGTTGACCAGCGGTGGCAGAGGCTACCCCATGACCGGCAAGGCGCCCAACTCGGCACTGTGGACGAGGCTAGTCGTCCTCCACCAAGGTCAACTCGAAACCGCCCGTAAGCGGCACGGTGGCGTTGTAGATGAAGGCGAAGACCGCGGCGACACCGGTCATGACGATGGTCTCGAACACGCCGGTGAGCACTGAGAACATGACCACCCGGGGCAGGCTGAGCGTGCTGGCGATGCCACTGCTGCCAGCCCCCGAACCGGTGACGTCACCGAGGACGCGATCGATGGCATCAAACAGCCCCAGTGCCGACAGGAACAAGTAGAGCACGCTCAGTGCCACCACGATGGTGGCCGCAATGGCCAGACCCAACAGGAAGGCGGTACGTACGGCTGACCAGGGGCTGATGGCTTCGACGCGCAGCCGCGCACGGCGCGACATCAGCCCTCACCGCCGGTTTCCATGTCGTCGTCTACCGTGACCGCATCAGTTCCCTCCGTGGTGGAGGCTTCTGCTTCATCGTCCTCATGCTCGTCGGCGCGGGCCACGGCAATCAGGGTGTCGTCGCCGGTGAGGTGCATTAGTGAGACGCCCATGGTGTCGCGGCTGGTACTCCGAATCTCCGAGAGCCGGGTGCGGATGATGACACCGTTCGAGGCGATGGCGTAGATCTGGTCGTTCTCACCGGCGATCAGCGCACCCACCAGGCCGCCTCGATCCTGGTTGAGCTTCATGGCGCGCACCCCCTGTGTGCCACGACCCTTGGTGTTCCACTCATCCACGCTGGTGCGCTTGCCGTAGCCACCATCGGTGACCGTGACTACGTAGGAGTCGGGCTTCACCACATCGAGTGCCAGCAGGTAGTCATCCTCGGTCTTGAAACGCATGCCGATGACACCGGAAGTGGCGCGGCCCATGGCACGCAGGGAGGCCTCGTCCGCAGTGAAGCGCACGCTGTAGCCCTTGTGGCTGATGAGCATGAGGTCGTCTTTGTTGCCGACCAGTTGCGCACTCACGACCTCATCGTCATCGTGCAGGTTGATGGCGATGACGCCACCGGCACGCGGCGAGTCGTATTCGGCGAGCCTGGTCTTCTTGACCAGGCCCTGCTTGGTGGCAAGCACCAGGAACTCCGACTGCTGGTAGTCACGAAGGTCCAAGACCTGAGCAATGCTCTCATCGGCTTGCAGGGCAAGCAGATTAGCGACGTGCTGCCCGCGTGCGTCCCGGCCCGCATCGGGAAGTTCATAGGCCTTCACTCGATAGACGCGACCACGGTTGGTGAAGAACAGGATCCAGTGGTGGGTGCTGGTGACGAAGAGGTGGCTCACCACATCATCCTGCTTGAGCGCCGCGCCCCGAACCCCACGCCCGCCCCGGCGCTGCTCACGGTAGAGATCGGAGTTGGTGCGCTTGGCATAGCCGCCGTTGGTGATGGTGACGACGACCTCGCGTTCTGCGATCAGGTCCTCCTCACGCATCTCGCCCTCGTCTGCAACGAAACGTGAACGACGATCGTCACCGTGACGTTGCACGATGCCGTCGAGCTCCTCACGGATGATCTCGCGCTGGCGATCCTCACTGGCGAGGATGCTCTGGTATTCCTTGACCATCTCTATGAGTGCGTCGTACTCGTCCTGCAGTTCCTGGCGCTCGAGCGCAGCCAATTTGCGCAACTGCATATCAAGGATGGCGCGCGCCTGCAGCTCGTCGATGTCGAGCAGTCCCTGCAAGCCGACCATGGCCTCGGCCGCCGACTTGCTGCGACGGATGAAGGCGATGACCTCGTCGATGTGATCGATGGCCTTGAGCAGACCCTCGAGGATATGGGCGCGCTCCTCAGCCTTACGCAGGCGGAACTTGGTGCGCCGGACGATCACATCGTGCTGATGCTTGATCCAATTGCTGACGAAGGCGTCAAGGGTGAGCGTGCGCGGCACCCCATCAACCAATGCCAGCATGTTGGCGCCGAAGTTGTCCTGCAACTGGGTGTGCTTGTAGAGATTGTTGAGCACCACCTTGGCCACGGCATCACGCTTGAGCACGATGCACAGTCGCATACCGGTGCGGCCCGACGATTCGTCGCGCAACTCCGAGATGCCGCTGATCTTGCCGTCGTTCACGAGATCGGCAATGCGCTGCGCGAGGTTGTCGGGATTCACCTGATAGGGCAGTTCCGTGACGACCAGCTGCGTGCGACCGCGGTTGTCCTCCTCCACCTCGACGACGGCGCGCATGGTGATGGAGCCACGGCCGGTGCGATAGGTGTCCTCGATGCCACGACGGCCCACGATGAGGGCGCCCGTCGGGAAGTCAGGGCCTTTCACGCGCGCCAGCAACGCCTCAAGCAACTCCGCCTGGGTGGCTGTGGGATTGTCCAGTGCCCACATAACCCCACTGGCGACCTCTCGCAGGTTGTGCGGCGGGATGTTCGTCGCCATCCCCACAGCGATGCCCACTGAGCCATTGACGAGCAGATTCGGGAAGCGCGCGGGAAGCACATTCGGTTCTTCGGTGCGTCCGTCGTAGTTGGGCGAGAAGTCCACCGACTCCTCATCGATGTCGCGCACCATCTCCATGGCCAGTGAAGCCATGCGACACTCCGTGTAACGCATGGCAGCGGCGGGGTCATTGCCCGGTGAACCGAAATTCCCCTGGCCCTGCACCAGTGGGTACCGCAGTGACCACGGCTGTGCGAGCCGTACCAAAGTGTCATAGATGGCGCTGTCACCGTGCGGGTGATAGGTACCCATGATCTCGCCGACAACACGCGCGCACTTGGAGAAGCCGCGGTCGGGCCGGAAGCCGCCGTCGTACATGGCGTAGAGCACCCGCCGGTGCACCGGCTTGAAGCCATCACGAACGTCGGGCAGTGCGCGGGAGACGATCACGCTCATCGCGTAGTCCATGTAGGACCGCTTCATCTCCGCATTGAGTTCAACGGCGTCGATGCGGCCGTGCTGGATGTTCATTGCTTCGGTCATTGCTCAGCCCTCAGAAATCCAGGAAACGTACATCGCGTGCATTCTGTTGGATGAAGTTGCGACGACTCTCGACGTCCTCGCCCATGAGCACCGAGAACAGTTCGTCAGCGGCAGCCGCATCCTCCATGGTGACGCGCAACAGGACCCGGTGTTCGGGATCCATGGTGGTGACGCGCAGTTCCTCGTGGTTCATCTCGCCCAGGCCCTTGTAGCGCTGCACGCCTTCGTCCTTCTGCACTCGCTTGCCGGCGGCAATGCCGGCAGCCATCACCGCATCTCGCTCGGCGTCGGAGTACACGTATTCCGGCTCCTCACGCACCCACTTGATCTTGTACAGCGGCGGCTGCGCAAGGAATACGTGACCGGCTTCGATGAGCGGCTTCATGAAACGGAAGAGCAGCGTCAGCAACAGCGTGCGGATGTGTTGACCATCTACGTCCGCATCCGCCATCAGCACGATCTTGTGATAGCGCAGCTTGTTGATGTCGAAGTCATCGTGCACGCCGGTCCCGAAGGCACTGATGAGTGCCTGCACTTCGGCGTTCTGCAGCACGCGGTCAATGCGCGCCTTCTCCACGTTCAGGATCTTGCCGCGGATGGGCAGGATGGCCTGAGTACGGGGATCGCGACCCTGCTTGGACGAACCACCCGCGGAGTCACCCTCGACAATGAAGAGTTCGCACTCCTCGGGCTGGTTGCTCGAGCAGTCGGCGAGCTTGCCCGGAAGGCCACCACCACCAAGCAGCCCCTTGCGGTTGCGCGCCAAATCGCGCGCCTTGCGGGCAGCGATGCGTGCAGTGGCGGCGGACACGCACTTGCGGGCCACTTCCTTGCCCTCGGTGGGATGCTCCTCGAACCATTGGCCCAGGAATTCATTCACCATCTTCTGGGTGAAGGTCTTGGCCTCCGTGTTGCCGAGCTTGGTCTTGGTCTGGCCCTCGAACTGCGGCTCTCGCAGTTTCACCGAGACCACGGCGGCAAGCCCTTCGCGAACATCATCGCCGGTGAGGTTGTTGTCCTTCTCCTTGAGGATGTTCCACTCGCGTGCGAACTTGTTGATGAGTGTGGTGAGCGCAGCGCGGAAGCCTTCCTCGTGGGTGCCTCCCTCAACCGTGTTGATGGTGTTGGCGAAGGTGTAGACGCTCTCGGTGTAGGAGTCGTTCCACTGCATTGCCACATCGATGCTGATGCCACGTTCCTGATCCTCACCGCTGATGGCTATGACGGATTGGTGAGCTGCGCCCTTGGCGTGGTTGATGTGGCGCACGAAGTCGGAGATGCCACCGTCGTAATGGAAACTCTCGTGCCTGGGATTGCCATCGACATCCAGTGACGTGACGCGCTCGTCGCTGATGTTGATGGTGAGGCCCTTGTTGAGGAAGCACATCTCCTGGAAGCGGCGGGCCAGGGTGGCGTAGTCGTATTCGAGGGTCTCGAAGATCTCGGCGTCAGCCCAGAAGGTGACAACGGTGCCGGTGCGGCTGCTGGCCTCACCTTTGGCGAGGGGGGCAGTGGGCACGCCGTGGCGATAATCCTGACGCCACACGAACCCCTCGCGGTGCACCTCCACGTCCACGCGCGAGGAAAGGGCGTTCACCACCGAGACACCGACACCGTGCAGGCCACCGGATACGGTGTAGCCGCCACCACCGAACTTGCCGCCGGCATGCAGCACGGTCAGCACCACCTCGACCGCGCTCTTGCCTTCACTCTCGACGATGTCGACCGGGATGCCACGGCCGTTGTCCGTGACCCGGACACCGCCGTCCTGCATGATGATGACGTCAATGCTGTCGCAGTAACCGGCGAGCGCCTCGTCGACGGAGTTGTCAACGACCTCGTACACCAGGTGGTGCAGGCCGCGCTCGCCAGTGGAACCGATGTACATGCCGGGGCGCTTGCGGACGGCATCGAGGCCTTCGAGTACGGAAATGGCACTGGCGTCGTACGACACTGGAACTCCTTCAGCCGTGTGTGATGGATATCCACAGGCTTCCGTCGCAATTCTACCTCCACAATCGCGACTATGCCCTTGAAAAGGCCAGAAATGTGCCTCTGGCGAAATTAACCCCCCTCTCACGAGGCTCAGTCCAGACGATGTGCAACTGCCGCAGAATGCCGCTGTCGCAATTTCCTCAGCCGTATGTGTCCCGTGGGCCGCGACCCGGGACATGTCGTTGGCCGAACTTCCAGCTGGGGGCGGTGGGACCGAGGACTCGGATGGAGGTGACCACGCCGGCGCCCAACTCCTCGTCGAGGCGTCGCTGCACCGTGGCCTGCAGCAGACGCATCTGGTTGGCCCAGGCCGTTGAGGCGGCGCGCAGGATGAGGGCACCGTCATCGAAACTTTCCACTGCGACATGGGCGGCCACATCGGCACCCACGAGACCGGCCCAATCCTCGAGTACGCGGGCCACCTGCTGGCGGGCCTCGAGATTGTGCTGTTGCAGGAATTGCCGGACCGCATCACCCACCAGTGCCGGGTCCCGGTCTCCCGAACGCTGGGGCGCGACCGGCTCGCGCTTGCGTGGCGTCACGCCTCCGCGCACTGCAGCGCGCAGTCGCCGCAGTGCACTCTGGGCAGCCTCTTCCTCCTCAGACACGGCTCACTTCCCCGTTTTGCAAGCTGAAGGTGGCTCCGCGCAATGCCGCCGGGACGTCTTCGGGGACGGCAGCGGTGACGATGGTCTGTTCGGCGTTGCCGGCAAACTCGGCCAGCCTGCCCCGGCGGCGCGAATCAAGCTCGGCGAAGACGTCGTCGAGGATGAGCACCGGATCGCCTCCGGCACGATCCGTGCGCAGCAGCTCGAACGCAGCGAGACGCAGCGTGACCGCAGCCGACCAGGCCTCGCCGTGAGAGGCATAGCCCTTCACGGGCAGCTCACGCACCTGCAGCGACAACTCGTCGCGGTGGGGACCCACCAGGGAGATGCCGCGTTCGATCTCGTCATTGCGACGGGCAGCCAGAGCTGCGAGATAGGCCTCGGTCCACTGCTCCTCATCACGATCGAGGGGTTGCTCGGGCAGCGAGCATTCATACCTCATCGCAAACGGTCCGCGATCGTCACTCAACATGGCGTAATGCTCGACCGCATGAGGGGAAAGTGCCTCCACCAGGGCTATGCGCTGCAATGCCATTTGTGCACTGAGACGAGCGAACTGGGCGTCCCATGCATCAAGTGTGTGCATGACTTCGGCGGTGCTGCGTCGCGCCGCGTGTTGTGCCGTCTTCAAGAGCGCGTTGCGCTGCTTCAGGACCCGATCCAGATCACTGCGGGTGCCGGCAAGCCGTGGGCTCAATGCAATGAGCGTCTCGTCCATGAAGTGACGTCGATCGCTGGGATCACCCTTGACCAGGGCCAGGTCTTCCGGCGCGAAGACGACGGCACGAAGGTAACCCAGGATGTCGCGCGGCCGCTTCACCGGATTGCGATTGAGTGACGCCCGATTGGGCCGGGTGGAGTCAAGCTCGAGCTGCAGTTCGAGGTCGCGATCGTTATGAGACACCAGCACGCGGATGGCGGCCACCGCCGCGCCGCGGCGGATGAGCGGCGCGTCGGTTGCCACCCGGTGACTACCCAGCGTCGCCGCGTAAACGATGGCTTCCACCAGATTGGTCTTACCCTGCCCATTGCTGCCGATGAGCGCGGTGATACCCGCGTCAAAGGCAACCGTCACCTGCTCATAGGAACGGAAGTCTCGTAACGAGAGTTCCCTGACGAACATCAGCCGGCAAGTCGGACCGGCATGAGCAGGTACTGGTATTCGGTGTTGGCCGGCGCACCTCTTTCGGCGACACCGGTGAAGATGGCCGGCTTGGCGGGTGTCGTGCAGGAGATGCGCGTGATCGGCGCGCGCAGCGCACCGAGCCCTTCGGCCAGGAACTGCGGGTTGAAACTGATCTCGATGGGTTCCCCGTCCAGTACGCCGTCGAGCAGTTCAGTGGCGTGGGCTTCGTCGCCGCCGGCGCTGAGTTCGAGTTCCTGGGCCGTGACCTTCATGCGCACCGGTTGGTTCTTCTCGGCCACCAGCGCCACCCGGTTGACCGCACCCAGTAGTTCCTCCGTTTCCACGTACACGATGGAGGTGGGTTCCTGGGGGAGCAGTTTTCGGAAACCGGGGAAGTCACCGTCGAGCAGACGTGTGGTCGTGCGGCGACCGGCACACTCAAAGCCCATGAGTCCTTCACCGGCTCCGGAATTGGCGAGTGCCAGACTCACGGGGTCGTGGGATGAAAGGCCTTTGGCCACGTCCGACAGCGTGCGGGCAGGGACCAAGGCCTGGGCTTCGAATCCCGGGGTCTCCGGGGTCCAGGTGAATTCGCGCACGGCCAGTCGGTAGCGATCCGTTGCGGCCATGGTGACAGTGTCACCAGCAATCTCCACGCGGATGCCGGTGAAGGCGGGCAGGCTCTCATCGCGTCCGGAGGCCACCTGAACCTGCGCCACTGCCTGCGCGAAGAGAGCGCTGGGAACGGTGCCGGTGAAGCTGGGCATCTGGGGCAGTACGGGGTACTCATTGATGGACATGGTGGGCACGGTGAAGGAGGAACGACCACATGTGACATCCACCCGCGTGCCGTTCAGGGACAGCGTCACCAAGGCCGCCGGCAGGTTGCGGGTGATGTCGGAGAGCAGACGACCGGAGACCACCACGGTGCCTTCAGATTCCACGGCAGCTTCCACTTCCGCGCGCGCGCTCACCTCCATGTTGTAGGCGGAGAGGATGAGAGCATCACCGGCCGCTGTCAGCACCAACCCCGCCAGTACCGGTTGTGACGGGCGCGTGGGCAGGGACCGCGCCGTCCACGCAACAGCTTCTGCCAGTACATCGCGCTCGATACGCAGTTTCACAGGGAACCCCTTCAATGCAAGCGCCAATCGTGGCACGGGTTGGCAACCTGCGCCTACCGAATTTCGAGCCTAACTTTCGCCGGCGCTGCGACCGACTGAGCTCCGCCAACGTTCCACACAGTTGTGGATAACTTGTGCAAAGGTGGCCCTCAAGTGATGGTTCAGGTTGGCTTTCCACACAACCTGTGGACAAGTTGTTGAGAGTTTGCGGAAATATCCCAGACAATCCGTCCGCGGTGGCGTCCTGTGCAGGGAGAAGCTGAGTTGTCCCCTGCTTATCCACAGGCGGTAATGAGTGCCTATGGGGAGATTCGTGCTCAGACAAGGGGTTTGACGTCGGTTATCCACATATCCAGAGGACCTATGACGACGACTACCTTCTCAATGGGATGGCAAAACACACACCGAAAGGCCCAGCCGATCTGTGGATTACGGACGACTGCTGGCTCGAATCCGCTGCGTGAGGTCAGCCACCTGGTTGTACAGGCTGCGACGTTCGGCCATCAGTTGCCGCACCTTGCGATCAGCATGCATGACGGTGGTGTGGTCACGACCACCGAACTGCTGTCCGATCTTCGGCAAGGACAGGTCAGTTAGTTCCCGACAGAGGTACATGGCGATCTGCCGCGCGGTGACGAGTACTCGCGAGCGTGAGCTGCCACATAGGTCGTCCATAGTGACGCCGTAGTAGACCGCCGTCTGTTCCATGATCTGTTTGGCCGTGATCTCCGGCCCCACGGGATCGGGGATGAGGTCCTTGAGCACGATCTCGGCCAGCCCCAAATCCACAGGTTGGCGGTTGAGGTTGGCGAAGGCGGTGACCCGGATGAGCGCGCCCTCGAGTTCACGGATGTTGGTGGAGATTTTGGAGGCTATGAACTCCAGCACTTCCGGCGGGACGGTGAGTCGCTCCTGCAACGTCTTCTTGCGCAGGATGGCGATACGGGTCTCAAGGTCCGGGGGCTGGATGTCGGTGATGAGCCCCCATTCGAAGCGGGAACGCATGCGATCCTCGAAGTCCGGGAGTTGCTTCGGCGGCAGATCCGAGGTGACGACGATCTGCTTGTTGGCGTTGTGCAGCGTGTTGAAGGTGTGGAAGAACTCTTCCAGGGTCTGCGTTTTCCCGCCCAGGAACTGGATGTCGTCCACCAGCAGCACATCGATATCGCGGTACTTGCGCTGGAAGGCAGCAGCCTTGTCATCGCGAATGGAGTTGATGAACTCGTTGGTGAATTCCTCGGAACTCACGTAACGGACGCGCACGCCCTTCCAAAGGCTGCGCGCGTAATGGCCGATGGCGTGCAGGAGGTGGGTCTTGCCCAGACCGGACTCGCCGTAGATGAAGAGTGGGTTGTAGGCCTTGGCGATCTGCTCGGCCACGGCCACGGCGGCAGCATGGGCGAAGCGGTTGCTGGAGCCGATGACGAAGGTGTCGAAGGTGTATTTGGGGTTGAGGCGCGTGCCGTCGTCGGTCTTGGGGGTGGGGGCGCCGGAGCCGGGGCGGGCGATCTCGCTGCTCTCCGGCTCAGGAAGTGCGTAGGTGGCGTCGGCCTGGACGTCAGCATCCTGCTCGTCCACGGGCTGGGCATTGTCGGGATCGACAATGACATGCATTGAGATCTCCTTGCCGAGCACCGCCTGCAGCGCCAATTCGATGTTGGGGCGAAGTCGGGTTTCCAGGATGTCCTTGGTGAAATCGTTCGGCACCGCGATCACCAATTGATCAGCGACCACTGTGAGCGCACGTGCCAAGCCGATGAAGGCGCGATCTTGGGAACTTAGGTCGGTGATGGGGGGGCTGGCGAGTACCGAGGCCCAGGTTTCCGCTTCCAAAGTCTGGCTCCCACCTGGCAGTACACACGTTGTCCACAGTTGTGGACCATTCAGCGCATGGAACATAGCGGCGCCATGCGGCTCAGGACAAGACTTATCCACAGGTAGTGGATTCCGGCCTTCATCCACCTGTGGGCGGCGTGAGATTTGTCATGCTACGCCCTGTCGGCCCGGCAGGGAGGCACCCGGCAGCGCTTCCCGGCCCACAGTTTGACCGGGGTATGGGCAATTCCGTACCGTTGGCCCTTCGACGGCCACCGTCGTCCTGAACTTCCCCCGAATCTCCGGAGCACGTCGTGAAGCGCACTTACCAGCCGAACAACCGCAAGCGTCATAAGAAGCACGGCTTCCGCCTGCGCATGCGCACCCGTGCTGGCCGCGCCATCCTCTCGGCCCGTCGTAGCAAGGGCCGCCACGAGATCGCAGTCTGAGTGCTTGCGCAACCACATCGGTTGCGTTCGTCAGCCGATCTCAGGCTTGTCGTGCGGCGTGGTCGCCGTGTCACATCGCCCCATCTAGTCCTCCACGTCATGACCCGCCCGGAACCTGTGGTTCCTCGGGCGGGTTTTGTCGTTGGCAAGGTGGTGGGCAACTCTGTGCAAAGACATCGGGTGGTGCGCCAACTCCGCCATCTCACCGCGGCGCAGCTTTCAGCCCTTCCTGCGGGCACCGATCTTGTCGTGCGCGCCCTCCCCGGTGCGTTCTCCGCAGATCTGGGCGCGGAACTTGCCGAGTTGTTCAATCGGGCAGGTCTCCATGCGTAGGGGCTGGGAGGTGCTGTGGGTGCACGGTCTGGGGTGGGCCCTGTCCTGGGTGCTCATCGCACCGATCCGCGTCTACCAGTGGACCATCTCGCCCATGCTCGGCGACGTCTGTCGCTACCACCCTTCCTGCTCCAGATACGCCGTTGGCGCCTTGCGGACGCACGGACCACTGAAGGGGCTTACGCTTGCCTCCTATCGGCTCGTGCGCTGCACCCCGTTCACACGTGGCGGCCTCGATCCGGTACCACCACGCGGAATGTGGCGGCCCACGATCTACCCTGACGGCCGCCCCAGAGTCACGATCACCGGAGATTGACAGTGTTCATCCTCGACTGGCTGCGCATTGCAGTCTCCTGGATCCTTGTGCAGTTCCATTCCGCACTGGCTCCCGTATTCGGCAAGGACAGTGGCATCACCTGGGCACTGGCCATCGTGGGCCTGGTGCTGGTCATCCGCATCGCGCTGATCCCCTTGTTCGTCAAGCAGATTCGCGCGCAACGCAACCTGCAGATCATCCAGCCGCGCATGAAGGAGATTCAGGAGAAGTACGCCGGCGACCGCGAACGGCAGTCGCAGGAGATGATGAAGATCTACCGCGAGACGGGTACCAATCCCCTCTCCTCCTGCTTGCCGATCCTGCTGCAGTCACCGATCTTCTTCGCACTCTTCTCGGTGCTGCAGGGTCTCTCCAACGGCAAGCCGCAGGGCGTGTTCTCCTGGAGTTCCTACTCCGAGCTGCTGTACAGCGCCGGGCACGCGTCACTCTTCACTGTGCCGCTGCACTCCACCTTCAAGGACGCCAGCCAGACGCCGAGCCCGACGGCGACCTCGATTCTTGCGCTCACCCTGGTGGCGCTCATGACCGCCACTACCTTCCTCACCCAGCGTCAGCTCATGGTGAAGAACGTGGCCGCGGACAACCCCATGGTGCAGCAGCAGAAGATCATGATGTACCTGTTCCCGTTCATGTTCGCCATTGGCGGTTTCGGGTTCCCCATCGGTGTGCTGCTGTACTGGCTCGTCTCCAACCTCTGGACCATGGGCCAGCAGTTCTGGGTCATCCGCAACAGCCCAGCTCCGGGCACCCCGGCGTACGCCGCCTGGGAGGCTCGGCAGCGCGCCAAGGGCAAACTGGAAACCCCCGAAGCCCCCAAGCCTGCCCCTCCGCAGCCGCGGGTGCAGCCCAAGAAGCAACCCCGCAACAAGCGCAAGAACCTCAAGAATCCCAACGACAAGACCAACTAGCACCACAGCGGCCGCAGTGACCGCACTCCGTGGAAGGAACAACATGTCCGAGAAGTCAACCGAAGCCCTGGAACGGGAAGGCGACATTGCCGCCGACTACTTGGAGGCTCTGCTCGACATTGCCGACCTTGATGGCGACATCGATATGGATGTGGAGGGCGATCGGGCAGTCGTCAGCATCACCGGCGGCAACCTTGAGCACCTGGTGGGCCAGCGCGGTGCCACGCTTGACGCACTGCAGGAACTGACCCGCCTGGCGATCACGCGGGAGACCGGCGAGCGCTCGCGACTCATGCTCGATGTTGGTGGTCACCGCGCCCAGCGCCGCGTCGAACTCACGGAAATCGGGACAAAAGCCGCAGCGGATGCCAAATCCACCGGCCAGTCGGTGAAGCTCAAGCCCATGAATCCCTTCGAGCGAAAGATCGTCCACGACGCCGTGGCGGCCGCCGGCGCCATCTCCTCCTCGGAAGGTGAGGAGCCGAATCGTCGCGTCGTCGTGACAGCGGAGTGACCCCAGACGTTTCACGTGAAACCCCGGCGTTGCCTGAACGCTGGGGTTTCGCTCTGCCTGCCCTCGAACGCTACGAGCGACGATTGGCAACTGTTGGTCTGGAGTGGGGCCTCATCGGTCCACGAGAGGTGGACCGGCTGTGGAATCGGCACATCGTCAATTCCGCGCTCATCGAAACGGTGATTGCTGAGGGCGCGGACGTCATAGACGTGGGTTCGGGTGCCGGTCTACCGGGAATTCCCTTGGCGCTGGTGCGTCCGGACCTGCATGTCATCCTGCTTGAGCCGTTACTGCGACGCTCCACCTTCCTGGAGGAGACTGTGGCGGAATTGGGGTTGGAGGATCGTGTGACCGTGGTACGCGGGCGCGCTGAGGATCGCCCCGTGCCACCTGCCCGCATCGTCACCGCACGAGCCGTTGCCGCCCTCGACAAGCTACTGGGCTGGTGCTGGCCCCTGGTGGCACCCGGTGGGCAACTGGTCGCACTCAAGGGGGAACGTGCCGAACAGGAAGTCGAGCAGGCGGCAGCCAAATTGAAGAAACTTGGCCTGACAGCCACGATACGCAGAGTGGCGGATACCACCGCCGTGCTGATCAGCAAGCAGTGAGGGGCAGGACGTGCCTGTTTCACGTGAAACACGTGTTCTGACCATCGCCAATCAGAAGGGCGGTGTGGGCAAGACCACTACCACCGTCAATCTGGCGGCGGCGCTCGCCCACGAGGGCTGGCGCGTACTCGTCATCGACCTCGATCCACAGGGCAACGCCTCCACCGCCCTTGATGTGCCCCATCAGTCCGGTACCACTGACGTCTATCTCACGCTGGTCGAGGGCACCCCCCTTTCCGAGGCGGTGGTACCAGTCCGGGCCCTCCCCGGCTTGGTCTGTGCGCCGGCCACCATCGATCTGGCGGGCGCGGAGATCGAGTTGGTGAGCCTCATCGCGCGAGAACACCGGCTCAAGCGGGCCCTCGACGACTACCGTGCCGCCTACCTGGCAGAACACGGCCAACCCCTTGATTTCGTGCTGATCGACTGCCCGCCAAGTTTGGGCCTTCTCACTGTCAATGCCTTGGTGGCGGCCAGTGAAGTGCTCATCCCCATTCAGTGCGAGTACTACGCACTCGAGGGTCTGGGACAGCTGCTCAAGACCGTGGAGCTCATCCGCAGCCAGCTCAACCCCACGCTCGTGGTCTCCACCATCCTGCTCACTATGTATGACGCCCGTACCAAGCTCTCGCAGGATGTGGCCGGGGAGGTGCGGGCCCACTTTGGTGAGAAGGTGCTGCACACGGTGGTGCCGCGTTCCGTGCGCGTATCTGAGGCGCCGGCCCGCCACCAGACGGTGCTGCAGTACGACCCCAGTTCCCCGGGTGCCATGTCCTATCGCGAGGCCGCTCGCGAACTCGCGGCAGGAGCACACTCATGAGCACAGCACGCAAAGCCGGTCTCGGTATGGGTCTGGGCGCCCTCATTCCCAGCGGCGAGGCAGCGCGAACGACCACCCATGAGACGCCAATAAACGGGGCAATCTACGCAGAACTACCCATATCCGACATTTCGCCCAACCCCCGCCAGCCCCGCACCGTCTTCGATGAAGATGCGCTCGCGGAACTCGTGCACTCCATCAAGGAAATCGGGCTGCTGCAGCCCGTGGTGGTGCGCCGCCGTGAGGGTGGCGGCTACGAATTGGTGGCCGGTGAGCGTCGTCTGCGTGCCTCCACGCTGGCCGGGCTCCAGCACATCCCTGCCATCATCCGCGACACCGCCGACGATGTGATGCTGCGCGATGCGCTGCTGGAGAACCTGCATCGTGCGCAACTCAATCCCCTGGAGGAGGCGGCGGCCTATCAGCAACTGCTCGACGACTTCGCCTGCACCCAGGAGGAGCTCTCCACGCGCATCGGTCGCTCCCGTCCCCAGGTCAGCAACACCCTGCGCCTGCTCAAGCTGCCACCGAGTGTGCAGCGCCGTGTCGCCGCTGGTGTGTTGAGCGCCGGACACGCACGCGCATTGCTCGGTCTGCCTAACGAAGCTGCCATGGAAGCCTTGGCCATTCGCATTGTGGCAGAAGGACTTTCCGTGCGTTCCACCGAGGAATTGGTGTCACTCGGCGAGAAGCCGGAGAAGCCTGCGAAGACGCGAAAGGGCAAGATCTCCGCGCCAGGGCTGGTCGAACTCTCCGATCGACTTTCCGATCGTCTGGATACCCGCGTCAAGATAGAAATGGGACGCAACAAGGGCACGGTGGCGATCGAATTCGCAACCACCGGTGATCTGCAGCGCATCGTCGACCTCATTGATCGCGACTGACGCATGGCTATCCGCCTTCTGGCAACCGATCTCGACGGCACCTTGCTCGGCCACGACGGCCTTGTTTCCCAAGGCAATTTGCGCGCATTGCAGATTGCCCAGAAGGCCGGGCTCACCGTCATGTTCGTCACCGGTCGACCGCCGCGTTGGTTGCCTGGCGTCATCGAACAAACCGGCTTCACCGGCTACATCGTGTCCGCCAATGGCGGTCTCATCGTCGACGCCGGTCGCCGTGAAATCGTGCGTACCTTTCCCATGCTCACTTCGGTTGCCATTGAGGCGGTCGACCGCATGTTGACCGTGATTCCCGGCCTGGAATTCGGCGTCGAACGTTCGCAAGTGGGCATGCGTCTTGCCGACCCGCGGCAGCACACAGTGCCCAGCCTCGGCTCGGAGAGTTCACCCAACGGCGAATTCGTCATGACGCCGGGATACCGCAGCAGCGGTCCTGTCGATCATGAGATTCCTGTTGGCCCCATTCATGAATTGCTGCAAGGCGATCGCGCTGTGAAGATCGTGGCGCGACCTCCCGAGGGTGATCCCCGAAGCGCCGATGAGTTGCTGGCCATCATTGAGGCGGCTATCGGCGGACTCATCACTGCCACACACTCGAATATCCACGATGTGCTAATTGAGTTCTCAGCCGCCGGCGTGAGCAAAGGCTCGACACTCGCCATTCTGGCCACCGAGTTGGGATATGCGCCCGAAGAAGTGGCTGCGGTGGGGGACATGCCGAACGACATGCCCATGCTGCAATGGGTGGGCAATCCCTTCGTCGTGGCCAATGCGCATGACTCGCTGCTTCGCGAATTCGGCAACGTCCTGCCCCGCAATGACGAAGATGCAGTAGGTCAACTGCTCATCGAACTTGCCGGCGCGCTGTAACCCCGCACCGTCATGCGAGCGCACAGGACACACGGCCACTTCACCTGAGAATGTCCGCGCCGATCTGGTCAGATCGGCCGGCTTGCCTGTGAGAGCACAACCTGCCATTGGTCGTCGGTGAGCCGCCAGGTGACGGTCCACAGGATCCTGTCTTTTCGTCCACTTGGAGATGCGGGTGTGCTTTCAAGTCTTGCTATGGAAATGGTGATTGATCCGTGTCCGAAGAACTCAAGTGATTGCAGCGCGTAGGCGCTGCTGTCGAAATCCATGATGTACGTCGACTTGAACTCGTCATCAAGTCTATGCACGGCACCGCGCGTGTCGATGAACATCACGTTGGGATCAACGATGTCGGAAATGCTTGAGGGACCTGCATCAGTTGCAAAAGCTCGCAGTTGCTCTTCGCGACGCAAGAGTTCGTCGAGTAAGGCATCTGCGTGCTTCTGCTTGCGGGTGCGCTTGTTCGCATGTTCCGCAACCAGCGCGGCTGTCCCTAGCCACATGAAGCACTCCGTTATCCACATGGCACGCCATCCACAGGTAGACGTACCTAGTTTGCTCTCCTCAGATTACAGATTCCGAGGAGGACGCGGAATCAAGACGGTATTTGCATCTCGGCGTACTTTGACGTCGGTGCCTACGACACTGATGCTGTTGATGGCCTGCATGCCGGCTTCTTTCGCCGCAGAGAATTTTGGAGGTGCATACGGCTGCGCGGCCATCCTCGACTCACCGCACCCCTCTGGCGGATTCATCAAGGGCCACATGACGATCAAGTGCTCCCGACCGGTGGCACTAGGCCACGTCGAAAACCAACTTTGGCGTCTACGGGCGTGGGGCTGGGAAGCCGTAGGCGAGCCGAGTCAATTCACGAATAAGAAGGGCGGAAAGTACTTCGACACTGCCGTCTCAATCCGACCGGGATCAGATTGTTATTACTACAGAAACACAGGTTCAGGCTTCGTGCTCGGCTTCGATCGAGTGAGGTACGCGCCGCCAGGAGTCGGGTTGAATTACGACATTCGGTTCAAGAGGAAACTACCTCCCGGTTGCGGCGCTAGGTGGTGATGGCTGCAGTCGGATGTCGGTGTCGTTCAGGGGCGCTCCATCCCCCGAACCTTTGTCCTTACGGGCGTAGGTACTCGCGTCCGCCCAGGTACGGGCGCAGGGCTTCGGGGATGCGCACGGAACCATCGGCCTGCTGGTGGTTCTCCAGGATGGCGATGATGGTGCGCGTGATGGCCACCAAGGTGCCGTTGAGGGTGGCCACCGGTCGCGTGCCATCAGAATCCTTCATGCGCACGCGCAGACGTCGCGACTGGAAGGTCGTGCAATTCGAGGTGGACGTGAGCTCGCGGTAGCGCTCCTGTGACGGGATCCAGGCCTCGCAGTCGTACTTGCGAATAGCAGAGGACCCGAGATCGCCAGCAGCAACATCGATCACGCGATAGGGCACCTCGATGGAGTCGAGGAATTCCTTTTCGAACTTGAGGATGTCCAGATGCCGCTGCTCCGCTTCCGAGGGGTCGCAGAAGATGAACATCTCCACCTTGTCGAACCAGTGCACCCGGAAGATTCCCTTGGTGTCCTTGCCCGCGGCACCGGCTTCACGACGGAAACAGGGCGAGTAGCCCACGTAACGGCGGGGCAGGGTGTTCGCATCCAGGATCTCATCCATGTGATAGGCCGCCAACGGAACCTCGCTGGTGCCGACGAGATAGAGATCATCGGCGTCGAGGCGGTAGACGTTCTCGGCGGCCTGGCCCAGGAAACCCGTGCCCTCCATAGCTGCGGGACGTACCAGCGCCGGCGGGATGACAGGCATGAAGCCGTTCTTCATGGCTTGCGCAATTGCCAGCTGCACCAGCGCGAATTCCAGCAGTGCACCATCGCCGGTGAGATAGTAGAAACGCGAGCCAGAGACCTTGGCGCCGCGCTCGACGTCAATCGCATTGAGCGCTGTACCGAGCTCGAGGTGATCCTTGACGGTCATGCCCTCGGCTGCGAAGTCGCGCGGGGTGCCGATGTGTTCGAGTACCACGTAATCATCTTCACCACCCACCGGAGCATCGGGGTGGATGACGTTGGAGAAACTCTTGAGCAGAGCGTCCAGCGCCTCGTCGGCTTCTCGCATGCGCTGCTCAGCGGCGGCAACGTCGTTCGCCAATTGCGTGGCCCGCGTCATCAAGCCATCAAGCTCAGCCTGCTTGGATCCGTCGCCCTTCTTCACAGCACCCTGCAGGGGACCGATCTGCTTGCCCAGCAACTTCTGTTCGTTGCGCAGGGAGTCGAAGGCCGCCACTGCCCCACGACGGGCCGAGTCGGCAGTGATGGCCTCATCCACCAACTCCACGCGCTCACCGCGCGCCTGCTGGCTGGCGCGGACGACATCCGGCTGTTCACGCAAAAGGGCGATATCGATCATTGCTGAAGCGTAACCAAGGAGCTGAAAGACCGGTGGACTCCAGGACATTCAGGAGTAGACGGGCGGGAAGACCGCAGATATCGGCGTGGAAGTGCTTGTGCATTCGTCGGAACTGCTTGCTGGCCCCAGAACGGAAGGCGAGGATCAAGACATGAAGAAGGCGCTTATTGGTTTGGCCGTGGGAACACTCATCGGTATCAACCTCATCGGCCTGCCCTCGCAGGCAGGACCGGCAACCGTGGGCACGATCACCGTGACGGGCAGCGGCACCATGACCCTGAAGCGCGATCAGGCCACCACCAATCTCTCCGTCAGCAATCTCGGCCCCACCGCCAAGCAGGCCATGGCCTCCGCGACCAGCACCTTCAACACGGTGCGTGCTGCGATCATCGCCGCCGGCGTCAAGGCGGACAACCTGACGACGAGCGGGATCTCGCTCTATCCCGAGTACGACTACGCGGACAAGACGGGACCGGTGCTCAAGGGCTATCGCGCCTCCATGTCGCTCAATGTCGTGACCACGGTGCCCCTGGCGGCCACGGTCCTGGATACAGCGGTCAACGTAGGTGGTGACTCCCTGCAGATCGGTGGCGTCTCCTTCGACGTGGCTGATGTCGAAGCAGTGGCGGATACCTCGAGGGTGCGTGCCGTCGCCAACGCCAAGCTCAAGGCCAAGGACTACGCCGAGGCCCTGGGCGAGCATCTGGGTCGCGCCACCAAAATCGTCGAAACCCAGGCCGCGGTGCCGGTACCGATCTACTGGGCCCAAGCCAGCGCCGCCTCCGGCATGGTGAAAAGCGCCGTCGACATGGATCCCGGCACCCAAAAGGTCACATCCACGGTGACAGTGACCTTCCAACTGCTGGGCTGAGAGGCACAAGTCAGTCGAGCAGCGCCCGCAACTCGCGGATGGCGCCCGCCAGATGCTTGGCGGCCACAGACAGGTGGCCCTCACCGGGCACCAGGTGGGCGCGGGCTGACGGAATGTGGGCGGCCAGCCACTGGCCATGGGCGAAGGGCACCATGAGGTCATCCGCGCCCTGCAGCAGGATCACCGGTTTGCTGACCGAGCTCAGGTCGAAGCCCCAAGCCCGGGAGAAGGCCAAATCGTCGTCGAACCAGCCCCAGATGCCGTTTGCCACCGACCAGCGCAGGCTGGCCGCCAGGTCGTCGGCTGTTACGTCGGTGAGATACGCGAGATCGGCCGCGGGCAGCAGCGAGGCCATTTCCGTCTTCACGCTTTCTCCGTCCACCGTGGCCAAGCCGGCCGCTGCGCGCTCCAGGAAGGCTTGCAGCGCGGCGCTGTCATGGGCGGCGCCGAACTCGTCGAGATTGTCCTGACCCATGCCGGCCAGGAAGTCCAGATCCGGTGCGTCGGCCGGCCCCACGCCCGCGATGCTCACACTGCCGACGCAATTGGGCAGCAGGGCCACATCGGCCAGGGTGTGGGGACCGCCACCCGACCAGCCCACGGATGCGAAGCGATCCACGCCGAGATGCCGGAGCAGGGCCGACGTCAGTGAGGTGTTGCTGGTGATCGTGCGCCCCGGCGCACGAGTAGAACCCCCGTAGCCGGGGCGTACCAGTTCTACCAGTCGGAAACCGGTCGCCCGAGCTGCTCCCAACAGACCATGGTCCACGGGCCCTGCTGCCGGTGTGCCGTGGTGGTACACAAGGACGGGTGCAGCGGGATCGGCCAGCCCGTCACTGATGTATTCCAGGGTGCCGGTTCCGAGGTCGAGCTGCCGCAGTTGTTGGCCATTGGGAAGCGTCATACCGGCAGGGTAAGCCCGCTGCCCGTGCGGATCTGGCATCCCACACGGTGCTAGGGCGCCCGCTGTTCCAGCCGCTTGTCGGTCCCCCTCGCTAACGTCCCATTCGAGCGGTGAGGCGGCCTCGGAATCTCCGATACTCTTGGCCACCTGCGATCAACCTGCCATCCGGCCGGTGTGGGCCAGATGTCCGCACGATCTGCAGACGCAATGCCCTCCTGCCACGGATGGACCGTGGCCGATCAGCCCGTAGGAGGTGTTGAACGCATGCGTCAATATGAAGTCATGGTGATCCTCGATCCCGATCTCGAGGAGCGCACCGTCGCCCCCAGCCTGGAAACCTTCCTGAACGTCGTCCGCAATGATGGCGGCAAGGTCGACAAGCTTGATATCTGGGGACGTCGCCGTATGGCCTACGACATCAACAAGAAGTCCGATGGCATCTACGCTGTCGCGACGATGTCGTGCTCATCCGCTGCCGTCGCCGAACTTGATCGCCAGCTCAACCTCAATGAGGCCGTGCTGCGTACCAAGGTCATGCGCCTGGACGCCAAGTAGTCGACATGGCGGGCGAAACCATCATCACCGTTGTCGGCAATCTGGTCGACGATCCGGAGCTGCGCTTCACGCCCAGCGGCCAGGCCGTCGCCAAGTTCCGCATCGCGAGCACCCCTCGTACGCGTGATGCGCAGTCGGGCGAATGGAAGGACGGCGAGTCCCTCTTCCTGACGTGCAGTGTGTGGCGTCAATACGCGGAGAACGTTGCGGAATCCCTGCAGCGCGGTATGCGTGTCATCGTCAACGGCCGCCTCAAGCAGCGTTCGTATGAAACCAAGGAAGGCGAGAAGCGCACCGTGTTCGAGCTCGACGTGGAAGACGTCGGCCCGGCGCTGCGCAATGCCACCGCCAAGGTGACGAGAGTCAACCGCGGCGCGGGCGCTCCCGCAGGTGGTGGTTCGTCCGCTGCCGCTTCCGACGACCCGTGGGCTGCTGCACCCAGTGCTGCCGGTTCCTGGGGCGGATCGAATTTCGACGAACCCCCCTTCTAGGCGCTGATCACGCCCACCCCCCGCTCAGCCGCTCCGCGGTTGTGCACCCACTGACCTATTGGACCATCCCAGCCTTGCTGGGCACCCGAAGAACGGAGCACCACGATGGCCCCGAATCCGAAGCGCGAACTGCGCAAGCCCATGAAGAAGAAGGTTTGCGTTTTCTGCAAGGACACGGCTACCCCCGTCGACTACAAGGACGCGGCGTCGCTGCGCAAGTACATCTCGGACCGCGGCAAGATCCGCGCCCGTCGTGTCACTGGCGCCTGCGTGCGTCACCAGCGCGATATCGCGATTGCTGTGAAGAACAGCCGCGAGATGGCGCTCCTCCCCTACACCTCGTCAGCTCGCTGACCCGACTGAAACGGAGCACTCGAGATGAAACTCATCCTCACGCAGCCCGTTGACGGCCTGGGCCAGCCCGGCGATGTCGTCGACGTCAAGGACGGTTTCGGCCGCAACTTCCTCCAGCCCCGCGGTTTTGCTGTGGCCTGGACCAAGGGTGGCGAGAAGCAGGTCACCCAGATCAAGCGTGCGCAGAAGGCCAAGGCCGTGCGTGGCGTCGATCATGCCAAGGAGATCAAGGCGGCCCTTGAGGGCACGCCCGTCAAGTTGGTTGCGCACGCAGGCGCCAGCGGCAAACTCTTCGGCTCGGTTACCGCTGCCGACGTGGCTGTTGCCGTACGCAATGCCGGAGGTCCGGCACTGGACAAGCGCGCCCTCGTGCTGTCGTCGGCGATCAAGTCGACCGGCGAGTACAAGGTGCAGGTCAAACTGCACGACTCGGTCACGGCGAACATCGTCGTCAACGTCGTCGCGGGCTGAAAACAGCACCACAACGAACGGGCTCTGCGGCTTCGGCTGCGGGGCCCGTTTCGCATTTCGGCCAGGCGAAACCGCGGCCTTCGGATGCCATTCATGAATCACATTCGCCGAAGGTCCCGGGACTTACGACTTCAAAAACCCCATATGGCACAAGGACTTTTGGCCCTTAATTGTGGTGATTTGTGGCCCTTTAGCGCGCGATCGCGCGCTCCTGCACGGCTTTACGTTTCATTTATGCCCTATGGGAGCGCACCGTCCATAGGGTTCCCACTGACCTCGTCATGGGAACTCGCCCAGGACGATGTTCGATAAACGGAGGCATCGTGAATCTTCTTGCGATCGACCTCAATGCTCCCGCCACCTACGTCACCCTC
>JAKAIC010000111.1 GCA_021814565.1 Actinomycetes bacterium
CATGATCGCGGTGTCATCGACGAGCCCTCGTTGCAGGCGCTCACTTTCGCCCGCTCCCTCGACAGCGAGGTGCATGCCTTCGTGGCGGGCGCTGCCGGTGAGGCCATCGTCGGCACGCTCGGCGAGTACGGCGTCTCCGTCGCCCACATCGCCGCGCACGACGCCCTCTCCGACTACGCACCGCAGGCGGCCGGCCGCGCGCTGGCCCAGCTGGTGCAGATGTCCTCGCCCCAGGCCGTGCTCGCCACCTCAGGCCTGCGCGGCAACGAGGTGCTGGCCCATGCCGCCACCATCCTCGACGAACCCTTCGCCGCCGAAAGCATCGCCATCACGCTGGGCAAACCCGCGGAAGTGACGCGCAGCCGCTGGGGCGGCAACATGCTGGAGGTGGCCAAGGTGCACCTCAACAACCGGCTCATCGCCTCCGTGCCCGCCTTCACGGTGGTTGCGGAAGCGGCACCCACCAGCTGCACCGTCGAGACCTTCAGCCCCCAGCTCACCGCCATCGACAGCGCCGTCAAGGTCGTCGATCGTGTGGCCGGCACCATGGGTGGGGTGTCGCTGACGGAGGCCAAGGTCATCGTCTCCGGTGGTCGCGGCGTCGGTGCTGCTGAGCTGTGGGGACCGCTGGAGGAACTGGCCGGGCTCCTGCATGCCGCGCTCGGTTGCTCACGCGTGGTCACCAGCAACGGCTGGCGTCCTCACTCGGAGCAGGTGGGACAGACGGGCACCAAGGTGGCGCCCGATCTCTACATCGCCTGCGGCATCAGTGGTGCCACCCAGCACATCGCCGGCTGCAAGAAGAGCAAGACCATCCTCGCCATCAACACCGATGCGGAAGCGCCGTTCATGACGCACGCCGACTACGCCATCATCGGCGATCTTCATGAAGTCCTCCCCGCCATCTCGGCCGCAGTCCGCGCCCGTTAGCGGACACCCTCTCCCCGAAAGGAACGTTCGTGCCCTCAGATATCGAGATTGCCCAAGCCGCGACCATGTCGCAGATCCAAGAGATCAGCGAGTCGCTGGGCATCCCGGACTCCGCCGTGGAGCCGTTCGGGCATTACAAGGCGAAGATCTCGCTCAACTACCTGGACAGCCTGAAGGATCGCGAGGACGGCAAGCTCATCCTGGTCACCGCCATCAGCCCCACGCCAGCCGGCGAGGGCAAGACCACGACCACCGTCGGTCTCGGTGACGGCCTGCGCGAGATCGGCAAGGATGCCATGATCTGCCTGCGCGAGCCCTCGCTGGGCCCGGTGTTCGGCATGAAGGGCGGAGCGGCCGGCGGCGGCTACGCCCAGGTGGTTCCCATGGAGGACATCAACCTCCATTTCACCGGCGACTTCGGCGCCATCGCCCTGGCGCACAACCTGCTGGCGGCGCTGCTCGACAACCACATCCACCACGGCAACACGTTGGGCATCGACGTGCGTCGCATCGCCTTCAAGCGCGTGGTGGACATGAACGATCGCGCGCTGCGTGACGTCGTGCTCTCGCTGGGCGGTCCCGGCAACGGCTACCCGCGTGAGGGCGGCTTCGACATCGTCGTGGCCTCCGAGATCATGGCCATCTTCTGCCTGGCCACCTCGCTCGACGACCTCAAGGCCCGCTTGGGCCGCATCGTCGTGGGCTACACGCGCGACCTCAAGCCGGTGCTGGCCAGCGACCTCAAGGCCGAAGGCGCCATGACGGTGCTGCTCAAGGACGCCATCATGCCCAACCTGGTACAGACCCTGGAGCACACGCCGGCCTTCGTGCACGGCGGGCCCTTCGCCAACATCGCCCATGGCTGCAACAGCGTCATCGCCACCGCCTCGGCACTCAAGCTCACCGACTACGTGGTGACGGAGGCCGGCTTCGGTGCCGACCTCGGTGCCGAGAAGTTCATCGACATCAAGTGCCGCAAGTCGGGACTGCGCCCGTCGGCGGTGGTCATCGTGGCCACGGTGCGCGCGCTCAAGTACCACGGCGGCGCCGAACTGGCCACCATCACCGACGAGAACCTCGATGCACTGGGCAAGGGCATCGTCAATCTCGAACGCCACGTGAACAACATCCAGGGCGTGTTCGGCGTGCCAGCGGTGGTCTCCATCAACCGCTTCAACAGCGACACCCCGGCCGAGCTGGAGCTGCTGCGCGAACGCGTGGCGGCACTGGGTGCCGAAGTGGTGCTGGCCACGCACTGGTCGGATGGCGGCAAGGGCACGGTGGCGCTGGCCGAGAAGGTCGTGGAACTGTGCGAGCGTCCCAGCGAACTGAAGTTCGCCTATGACGACGAGATGTCGTTGTGGGACAAGATGAACGCCATCGCCACGCGCATCTACGGCGCCAGTGAGGTGACGGCCGATTCCAAGGTGCGCAAGCAGATCTCCGATCTGCAGGCCGCCGGGTACGGGCACTTCCCGGTGTGCGTCGCCAAGACGCAGTACTCCTTCAGCACCGATGCCAAGCTGCGCGGCGCGCCCTCCAACCACTCCATCGACATCCGCGAGGTTCGGCTCTCCGCCGGTGCGGAGTTCGTGGTGATGGTCTGCGGCGACATCATGACCATGCCCGGTCTGCCCAAGGTGCCGTCCGCCGAGAAGATCGACCTCATCGACGGCAAGGTGGTCGGGCTCTTCTAGTCGTCCGCTGGTACGTGAGCCCGCCCCCCGGCGTCGGCTCGCGTACCAGCACCGACGGCTCGGCGCCGTCGCGCTGGCGCCAGATGGTGGCAGTGCGGAGCATGGGACTTGGCGAATCAGGACGAAACGCCACACAATGAAGGAATGACGGAAGGTGTGCGCATGACATTCGATGCCTGGTCGGAGGAGCTCGCGGCCGCCGTGCTCGAGCCCTGCCAGGGTGACGAGACCATGGTGCTTGTGGCCCTGCAGACCCTGCAGGAGCGATTCGGCTTCGTGCCCGCAGAGGGCGTGCCCCTGGTGGCGCGCCTCTGCAATGTCTCGCGAGCGGACGTCCACGGCGTCCTCAGCTTCTATCACGAGCTGCGCACCTCGCCCCCGGCCGGCCGCATGGTGCGCGTGTGCCGCGCCGAGGCCTGCCAAGCGGTAGGCGCACGGGATATCGAGCGCGCCTTCGCCGACGCCGGTCATCCGGTGGGTTCGCACAGCGAGAGCCTGAGCGTGGAAGCCGTGTACTGCTTCGGCAATTGCGCACTGGGCCCCACCGTCGAGGTGGACGGCACCCTGCACGGCTACTGCACGGAAGAGATCGTGGCGGAGGCCCTGCGATGAGGATCTACATTCCCGCCGACAGTTCGGCACGCTCGGTCGGCGCCGACCAGGTGGCCGCGCGTATCTCCGAGCTCCCCTACGCCGAGATCGTGCGCAACGGTTCGCGCGGCCTGGCCTGGCTGGAGCCGCTGCTGGAGGTGGAGACCGAGCAGGGACGCATCGCCTACGGCCCGGTGCGCGTCTCCGACATCGACTCCCTGATCTCCGCCGACTTCGCACATGGCGGGCCGCACCCGCTGCGCCTGGGCAACATCGAGGAACACGCGTGGTTCGCGGCGCAGGATCGCGTCACCTTCGCCCGCGTCGGTCTCATCGATCCGCTTTCGCTCGACGACTTCCGCGCCCATGGAGGCTATGCCGGTCTCAGCAAGGCGCTGGCCCTGAGCGGTGAGGAGATCGTCGCGGAAGTGACGGCCTCGGGCCTGCGCGGTCGCGGTGGCGCCGGCTTCCCCGCCGGCATCAAGTGGCGCACCGTGCTGGGCGCCGCGGGCAGTGAGAAGTACGTTGCCTGCAACGCCGACGAGGGCGACTCCGGCACCTTCGCCGACCGCATGCTCATGGAGGGCGACCCCTTCACCCTCATCGAGGGCATGACCATCGCCGCGCTCGCCGTGGGTGCCACCCAGGGCGTCATCTACGTGCGCTCCGAGTACCCGGCCGCCATCAGCACCCTGCGCGCCGCCATCGCCACCGCCAACCTCAACGGCTGGCTGGGCGACGACATCCAGGGCAGCGGCCGCAGTTTCGACATCGAGGTGCGTTCCGGCGCCGGCGCCTACATCTGCGGCGAGGAAACCTCGATGCTGGAGAGCCTCGAGGGCAAGCGCGGTCAGGTGCGCGCCAAGCCCCCGCTGCCCGCCCTCAAGGGCCTCTACGGCAAGCCCACCGTCATCAACAACGTGCTCACCCTGGCCTCGGTGCCCATGGTGCTGGCCGACGGAGCCGCCGCCTACCAGGCGCGGGGCGTCGAACGCTCACGCGGCACCCAGGTCTTCCAGCTGGCCGGCAACATCAAGCATGGTGGCATCCTGGAACTGCCCTTCGGTGTGCCCCTGCGTCAACTGGTGGAGGGTTTCGGCGGCGGTACGCGCAGCGGCCGTCCCATCGGCGCGGTACAGGTGGGCGGCCCCTTGGGCGCCTATTTCGGTGCCGATCAGCTGGACCTCATCACCGACTACGAGGCCATGCTGGCCGCGGGCGGCATGCTGGGCCACGGTGGCATCGTCGTCTTCGACGACACCGTCGATCATCTGCAGCAGGCGCGCTTCGCCATGGAGTTCTGCGCCATCGAATCCTGCGGCAAGTGCACGCCCTGCCGCATCGGTTCCACGCGCGGCGTGGAGACCATCGACAAGATCATCGCGGGCCAGGACGTCGATACCAATCGCGTGCTGCTCGATGATCTGTGCGAACTCATGACCGATGGTTCGTTGTGTGCACTGGGCGGCCTCACCCCGCTGCCCGTACGCAGCGCCCTCAAACTGGCAGGTGTCTGATGAGCATTGCGGAATTCGATTTCGGTACGCCCGCGGTGGTGTCGCCGGACAAGGTGACGCTCACCATCGACGGTCACGAAGTGACGGTGCCCGCGGGCACCTCGGTGATGCGGGCCGCGGCCGAGGCCGGCACGCCCATCCCCAAGCTCTGCGCCACCGACAACCTCGACGCCTTCGGCTCCTGTCGCGTGTGCCTGTGCGAGGTGGACGGCCGCAAGGGCACGCCCGCGTCCTGCACCACCATGGCCGAAGCCGGCATGAACGTGCGCACCCAGACCCCGCGCTTGGAGAAGCTGCGCCGCGGTGTCATGGAG
>JAKAIC010000112.1 GCA_021814565.1 Actinomycetes bacterium
GGGCGCCGCCCCGCTACCCTTGGCGGCACTGATCGAGGGAGTCCCGATGCTGCGAATGTCCACGCTGTTCCTGCGAACGCTGCGCGAGGATCCGGCGGACGCCGTGGTACCGAGCGACAAGCTGCTGACGCGCGCCGGCCTGGTGCGTCGTGTGGCGCCCGGCATCTTCTCCTGGCTGCCCCTCGGCTACACCGTGTACCGCAATGTCGAGCGCATCGTGCGCGAGGAGATGGACGCGGCCGGCTTCCAGGAAGTTCACTTCCCCGGCATCCTGCCCCGCGAGCCTTACCAGAAGACGAACCGCTGGACCGAGTACGGCCCCAACCTCTTCCGGCTGAAAGACCGCAAGGGCAACGACATGCTGCTCGGTCCCACGCACGAGGAGATGTTCACGCTCATGGTCAAGGGCGAGTACTCGTCCTACAAGGACCTGCCGCTCCACATCTACCAGATCCAGATCAAGTACCGCGATGAAGCGCGTCCGCGTGCCGGTGTGTTGCGCGGCCGCGAATTCGTCATGAAGGACTCCTACTCCTTCGACATCGACGACGCCGGCCTGCAGAAGTCGTACGACAAGCATCGCGACGCCTACATCTCCACCTTCGATCGTGTGGGCCTCGATTTCGTCATCGTCTCGGCCATGTCCGGGGCCATGGGCGGCTCGGCGTCGGAGGAGTTCCTCGCCATGAGCGAGTACGGCGAAGACACCTTCGTGCAGTGCCGCAAGTGTGGCTACGCGGCCAACGTGGAAGCGGTCGTGACGCCGGTTCCCGCGGCACTGGACTACAGCGCCGTCCCCGCTGCGCATGCCGAACAGACGCCCGACACCCCCACCATCGAAACCCTGGTCGACCTCTCCAACGCGCGCTTCCCGCGCAGCGACCGCGCCTGGACCGCGGCCGACACTTTGAAGAACATCGTCTTCCGCGTCACCGAGCCAGACGGCAAGCAGTGGGCACTGGCCGTGGGCCTGCCCGGCGACCGCGAGGTCGACATGCGTCGTCTCGAGGCCGTCCTCAGCCCCGGTGTCCCCGAGCCCTTCGACGAGTCCGACTTCGCCGCACGTCCCACACTGGCCAAGGGCTACATCGGCCCCGGCGCGCTGGGCGCAGACAAGCCTGCCGGCGTGAAGTACCTGCTCGACCCGCGCGTCGTCGAGGGGACGAGGTGGATCACAGGTGCCGATGTGAGCGGCAGCCACGTCTACGACCTGGTCGCGGGCCGCGACTTCACTGCCGACGGCACCATCGAGAGCGCGGAGATCAAGGAGGGCGACGCCTGCCCCAACTGCGGTGATGCACTGCAGCAGGCACGCGGCATCGAGATCGGCCACATCTTCCAGCTGGGCCGGAAATACGCCAAGGCACTAGACCTCACGGTGCTCGACGAGAACGGCAAGAGCCAGGTCGTCACCATGGGCTCCTACGGCATTGGCGTCACCCGTCTGGTGGCGGCCATCGCTGAGCAGCACCATGACGAGAAGGGCCTCATCTGGCCGCGCGAGATCGCGCCCGCCGACGTCCACCTGGTGGCCACCGGCAAGGACGATGCGGTGTGGGAGAAGGCCGAAGTGCTGGCGGCGGAACTGGAGGCCGCCGGCCTGCGCGTGCTCTTCGACGATCGACGTCAGGCTTCGCCCGGCGTGAAGTTCAACGATGCCGAACTCATCGGCGTTCCCACCATCGTGGTCGTCGGCAAGAACCTGACCAACGGCATCATCGAGGTCAAGGACCGTAGGACGGGCGAGCGCACCGAGGTCAATGCGGATCAGGCCACCGCGCACATCGTCGCCGCCTGCCGCCCCTAGTCACGTGCTTCGACGGCGAGAAGGCGTATCCGCACTGCTCAAGCAGCGCGGATACGCCTTCTCGACGTCGAAGCTGGTCAGCGGCGGGAGGCGGCGTCCATGATCGAACTCAGCGCGGCGGCCATTGCCCTGCTGCTGCTGGTCGCCTTCTGCGCTGGCTGGATCGATGCGGTGGCAGGCGGTGGCGGCCTCATCCAGCTGCCCGCGCTGCTACTGGTGTTTCCGCATGCGGCCACCCTGACGGCCATGGGTACCAACAAGACCTCAAGCTTCATCGGCACCTCGGTGGCGGTGCGCACCTACACCCGTGCGCACACCCCCGATTGGCGTCTGGCGCGGCGCATCATGTTGGTGGCCTTCATCGCTGCCGGGCTGGGCAGCTTCACCGCCACCCGTGTCTCCACCGAGTTCCTGCGGCCCGTCATCGTGCTGGTGCTGGCCGCGGTCTGGGTCTTCACCCTGCTCCGGAAGCAGCAGCTCGAAGCTGAGGTCTTCGAGACAGCTCACCACACAAATGCCCTGCTCATCACTGCTGTCGTCGGCTACTACGACGGGCTCATCGGCCCCGGAACCGGGTCCTTCCTGCTCATCGGTTTCGTGGCCATGGTGGGCCTGAGTTTCCTCGGTGCCTCAGTGGCCGCCAAGCTCGCCAACTGGTCAACCAATCTGGCCTCCATCCTGGTGTTCACGGTTTCCGGCCACATCCTGTGGTGGCTGGGGCTGAGCATGGGTGCTGCCAATGCGCTTGGTGGCCGCCTGGGCGCCCGCACCGCCATTGCCCGCGGCTCGGCCTTCGTGCGCGTGATCTTCCTCCTCAGCACCGGCGCGCTGCTGGTGAAACTTGCGTGGTCACTCATCTGAACCCTGGTCCGCCCGCTGGTAGGCACCCGCCGGCTGGTAGGCATCCGTGCCCATCATCGGCTAGCGTGCGCCTGAGCGGCGCCCGGCGCCCACAACCGCACGGCCATAACAGGATAGGGAGCAACGGATGTCCGACGTTTCCGCAGTCACTGCGCTCATCGAGCCCGTGGTGTCCTCCCTGGGCCTTGACCTCGAAGCCGTGCGCATCAGCAACGTCGGTCGACGCAAGTTGGTCAAGGTCATCGTCGATGGCGATCAGGGCCTGACGCTCGACCTGGTGGCCGACGTATCGCGTGCCGTTGGAGCCGCGCTCGATGACTCCCGCGCCCTCGGCGATGCCGACTGGACACTGGAGGTGACGAGCCCCGGTGTCGAACGCCCGCTCAGCCTGCCGCGCCACTGGCGCCGCGCCGTGGGCCGCATGGTCAGGGTGCAGTTCAATGACGGGCGCGAGGACACCGGCCGTGTGCTCGAGTTCGACGAGGAGAGCGGCGAGGCCGTCTTCAATTTCAAGGGTGCCACTCGCACCCGCAACATCTCGTTGATCAGCAAGGCCATTGTGCAGGTCGAGTTCAATCGCGCCATCAAGGACGAGGATCTCGAAGCGGTGGCCGAGGCGCTCGATGACGCAGACGAAGAGGAGCAGTGACATGGATATCGATATGAGCGCCCTGCGCGCCGTTGCCAGTGAACGGCAGATCGCGGTCGAGTCGTTGATCCTCTCCATTGAGGAAGCACTGTGGTCGGCCTACCACAAGGCCAATGGTGAGGACGCCTACGGCCGTGTGGAGATGGACCGCAAGACCGGTCACGTCACGGTGTGGCGCTACGAGTTCGATGAGGACGGCGCCCGTATCGGCGAATTCGACGACACGCCCAACGATTTCGGTCGGGTCGCTGCCACCATGGCGCGTTCCATGCTGATGCAGCGACTCAAGGATGCCAACGAGATGGTGACGCACAACGAGTTTGCGGCCAAGGAGGGCGACATCGTGAGTGGTGTGGTCCAGCAGGCGTCCGATCCCAAGATGGTGCACGTCAATCTGGGCAAGGTGGAAGGCGTGATTCCCCCGGGCGAGCAGGTGCCCGGAGAGCTGTACACCCACGGGATGCGCATCAAGGTGATCGTCGTGCTCTCCAAAATGGGCGCTCGCGGCGCGTCCGTCCAGCTCAGCCGTTCCCACCCCAATCTGGTGAAGGCGCTGTTCAAGCTCGAAGTGCCGGAGATCGCCGACGGCACCGTCGAGATCATGGGCATCGCTCGCGAGGCCGGGCATCGCACCAAGATGGCGGTGGTGAGCCACAAGCAGGGCGTGGCGGCCAAGGGCAGTTGCATCGGTCCCATGGGCGCCCGCGTCCGCAACGTGGTCAATGAGCTGCATGGCGAGAAGATCGACATCGTCGACTGGTCAGAGGACGCAGCGGAATACATCGGCAACGCCCTGAGCCCGGCGCGAGTGGTGAGCGTGGAGATCGTCGATCGTGAGGCCAAGCAGGCCAAGGTCATCGTCCCCGACTACCAACTTTCCCTCGCCATCGGCAAGGAGGGGCAGAACGCCCGCCTGGCCGCCCGCCTCACCGGCTGGAAGATTGATATCCGGTCTGATGCCGCCTCGTCCGAAGCAGGGGCGTGAGCGCGATAGAATCCCCTACTGCAGAAGTCCCTTCGCAACCCGTGCGCACCTGCGTCGGGTGTCGTCGGCCGGCTGCAAAATCGCAACTCCTCCGTGTTGTCTGCGTCGACGGTGTTCTGACCGCCGACCCGATGGCGCGGCTCGAGGGCCGTGGCGCGTACCTGCACCACGACCTTGAGTGCCTGAACAAGGCGGAATCGCGTCGCGCCTTCCAGCGTGCGCTCCGCATAGTTCAGGCTGCCACCGGGTTCGAGGAGCTGCGGTTGTCCATGGCCACCACTCACACGCGGGAGCGTGACGGGATGAACACCCAATGAGTACCCAATGAGCACGCGATGAGCGTGTTCTCAATCGTGCTCTAGGCCAACCCCGGCCCTGAGCACAAGACGCGAAGAGGAACTGTGTCAAAGCTCAGGGTTCACGAGCTCGCCAAAGAGCTCGGTATCACCAGCAAGGAAGCCGTCGCCAAACTCCAGGAGTTGGGCGAGTTCGTGAAGTCGGCATCGTCGACCATCGAGGCTCCTGCTGCACGCAAGTTGCGCGAAGCCGTGCCGGCACCCGCCGCTGACGCCGCTGCGCCGGCCAAGAAGGCGCCGGCCAAGAAGGCCGCAGCTGTCCCGGAGGCCGCCCCAGTGGCTGCCGCCCCAACCGCACCCGTGCCCGCTCCGGCCCCGACGCCGGCGCCACGCCCGGCCGCACCCACCCCCGGCCCGGC
>JAKAIC010000021.1 GCA_021814565.1 Actinomycetes bacterium
CCCGTCGGTGACTTCGACGTGTTCGGAGTGAGTTTCTCTACGGAACTGGGCTACACCAACATGCTCACCGCTATCGATCTGGCTGGCATTCCGCTGCATGCCGGCAATCGCAACGAGTCGCACCCCTTGATCATCGCCGGTGGCCACGCCTCCTTCAATCCTGAACCTATCGCTGCCTTCATTGACGCCGCGATCCTCGGTGATGGCGAGCAGGCCGTGCTCAAGGTGAGCGACGTCATCAAGGGTTGGAAGGCCGAGGGGCGGCCCGGTGGACGCGAAATGCTGTTGCTGCGTCTGGCCAATGAGGCGGGCTGTTACGTTCCCCGCTTCTACGACGTGGAGTACCTCGAGGATGGCCGCATCCGGCGCGTGGTTCCGAACCGCGCCGATGTGCCGTGGAGGGTGGCAAAGCACACGGTTATGGACCTGGACCAGTGGCCGTACCCCAAGGCGCCACTGGTGCCGCTCGCGGAAACCGTCCATGAACGCGCTTCGGTGGAGATCTTCCGGGGCTGCACCCGGGGCTGTCGCTTCTGCCAGGCTGGCATGATCACGCGGCCTGTACGTGAACGGTCGCTGGCAGTGGTGGGTGCCATGGTGCAGCAGGCGGTGCAGGCATCAGGTTTCGAGGAAGTGGGCCTGCTCAGCCTCTCCAGCGCGGATCACAGTGAGATCCAGCAGATCGCCAGCTCACTCGCGGATCGCTACGAGGGTGAGAACATCGGCCTCTCCCTGCCCAGTACCCGCGTCGATGCCTTCAATATCGATCTCGCCAACGAACTCACCCGCAATGGCCGCCGCTCCGGGCTCACCTTCGCGCCTGAAGGCGGTAGCGAGCGCATGCGTCGTGTCATCAACAAGCAGGTGACAGAGGACGATCTGGTGCGCACGGTCGCTGCGGCCTACTCCGCCGGCTGGCGTCAGGTGAAGCTGTATTTCATGTGCGGCCTGCCCACGGAGACCGATGAGGATGTGCTGCAGATTGCGCGTCTGGCCCAGGAGGTCATTCGCGTGGGGCGCGCCGCCAGCGGCAGCAACGACATCCGTTGCACGGTGAGCATCGGCGGCTTCATTCCCAAGCCCCACACGCCGTTCCAGTGGGCAGCGCAGCTGCCTCCTGATGCCACGGATGCGCGTCTGTCCAAGCTCCGTGATGCCATCCGCGCCGACAAGAAGTTCGCGCGCCAGATCGGCATCCGTTACCACGACGGCAAGCCCGGCACCATCGAGGGCCTGCTGTCCCGAGGTGATCGCCGAGTCTCGGCGGTCATCGAGCGGGTCTGGCGCGGCGGCGCCAGGTTCGATGGCTGGAACGAGCATTTCTCCTTCAGCGCCTGGGCTGGTGCCTGCGCCGCAGTCTTCGCGGACACGCCGGTGAGCCTGGACTGGTACACGGCCCGCGAACGCGCTCAGGACGAGGTGCTGCCCTGGGATCACCTGGATGCCGGCCTCGACCGCGAATGGCTGTGGGAGGACTGGCAGGCCGCCCTTGGGGAGCTGCCGACCGACGATTGCCGATGGACGCCCTGCTCGGAATGCGGTGTCTGCGACACCATGGGCACGCAGACGCAGGTGGGTCCGAGCCGCAGCGTCTTCATTCCGCTGCCGTCGAGCGGCCTGCTGTCGGGGGGCGTGCGCTGATGGCCCGCCCTCAGCCGGATCGCGTGGCGGAGCCCGTGGTGCAGCGCATGCGATTGCGCTATGCCAAGCGCGGTCCCTTGCGCTTCAGCTCGCATCGTGACTTCCAGCGCGCCTTCGAACGGGCCGTGCGACGCGCAGGCGTGCCCATCGCCTTCAGCGCGGGATTCTCGCCGCATCCACGCATCTCTTACGCCAACGCGGCGCCCACCGGGATCGCCAGCGAGGCGGAGTACCTCGAGATCGGCCTCACGCATCCGGTTCCGCCCGAGCAGTTGCGCGCTGCGCTCGACGCGGCATTGCCCCCGGGCATGGACATCATTGAGGCGGTGGTGGCCCATGCGCCGGATTTCGCCGATCGCCTGCAGGCCAGTATCTGGCAGGCGGAACTCTTCGATCTGAGCCCGTCGGCAGTTGAGCTGGCGGTCGCCGCCCTGCTCGCAGCGCCCGCCGCCGAGGTCACGCGCATGACCAAACAGGGCCTGCGCACCTTCGATGCCAGGCCGGCCCTGCTGGGAATCGAGCTGGAAGGCGACCAGCAGCCCGTCGCATCTGTCATACTGCGTCTTGTCGTCCGCCACACAATCCCGGCGGTTCGGCCCGATGACATCCTTCAGGCCTTGTTCTCGGTGGGTTCGCTCCAGACCCGCACACCCCCCCGGGTGATGCGGCGGTCGCAGGGCCCGCTGCTGGACGATGCCCGCGATGTCGGCGACCCCTTGGCTGCCGATCGCGTGTGATGGGTCGGGATCGCGTGCGAGCGTCCTGCGCTCCGCGATCAACCGAGACTTTGCGCAGCAATGCGCCCGAGTGGCCCTTTGGGCATCTGAGAGGACTCGTCATGACTGACGAGAACATGACCACACCCCCGCGCCGCCGCGCCGTCTCCCGACCGGCTGGCCCCCCATCCATCGAGGCCGTGTTCCAGGCCCCCGCGCTTCCCGCTGCCGCCGGTGGCGTGGCAGCCCCGGCCGAGGCCTCACCGCCCACTGCCGGTGCGGCCAAGAAGGCCCGGCCTTCGCGCGCCCGCAAAGCAGCCAGCACCGAACCCACCGCGGCCACTGAGGCCGCCGGCGCGGAGCCGACGCCGGTTGAGGCAGCCAAGAAGCCACAGACCGCGCGTGTGCGCAAGGCGGCCGCGACCACCGTCACCTTCCAGGCCCCTGACGCCACGGCCGCGCTCAAGGTGGAGCGCCCGAGCCGCCTGCGCTCGGAGGATGACGGCGAGACGACGGACGCCAACACCTCCACTGACGTGGCCGATGAGGCCGGCAGCCGTTCGCGCCGTAAGCGTGGCGGCCGGCGCACCACTGGCCGAGCAGAGCGCCCGGCGTCCGATGAGCACTCCGAGCAGGACGCCAACCCCGAGGACCAGCACTCCGCTCAGGAGGAGTTGGACCAGGACGACGAAGGCGGATCGCACCGTCGCCGTCGCCGTCGCCGTCGCAACGGCCAGGACGATGAATCCACTACCGACGATCCGCAGAACACGGTTGTCCGAGTGCGCGAGACGCGTAGTCAGAGCGGCGGCGAACTGCCCGAGTCCACGCGTCTCAAGGCCAAGAAGAACCGCCGACGCGAGGGCCGTGAACAGGGCCGGCGCCGCAGCTCAATCCTCACCGAGGCCGAGTTCCTCGCGCGTCGCGAGGACGTCAATCGCGCCATGGTGGTGCGCGAACTGAACGATCGCGTGCAGATCGCAGTACTGGAGGACGGAGTGCTGGTTGAGCACTACGTCAACCGCACCAGTGGATCATCGATGATCGGCAACGTGTACCTGGGGAAGGTGCAGAACGTGCTTCCCGGCATGGAGGCGGCCTTCATCGACATCGGCCGTGGCCGCAATGCCGTGCTCTACGCGGGCGAGGTGAACTGGGACGCGGCCGGGCTGGAGGGCCAGCCCAAGCGCATCGAGTTCGCGCTCAAGAAGGACGACACCGTCCTGGTGCAGGTGACCAAGGATCCGGTGGGCCACAAGGGTGCGCGCCTGACCTCGCAGGTCTCCCTGCCCGGCCGCTACCTGGTGTACGTGCCGGACGGGTCCATGACCGGCATCTCGCGCAAGCTCCCCGATACCGAACGCTCACGCCTCAAGCGCATCCTGCGCTCGGTGCTGCCCGAAAGCGCAGGCGTCATCGTGCGCACCGCTGCAGAGGGGGCGAGCGAGGAGGACCTCACCAAGGATGTGGCCCGGCTGCAGGCGCAGTGGGAGGACATCCAGGCCAAAGTGCAGGGCGGCAATGCCCCTGCGTTGCTGTACGCCGAGCCCGACCTGGCCATCAAGGTGGTCCGCGACATTTTCAATGAGGACTTCACCTCACTTGCCGTCCAAGGCCCGGACGTCTACGAAACGCTCGAGCAGTACATCTCCTGGGTGGCGCCCGACCTGGCCGGCCGACTCAGCAAATGGGTGGACACCAAGGACATCTTCGCCGCGCATCGAGTCGATGAACAACTCTCGAAGGCCTTGGATCGCAAGGTATTCCTGCCCTCCGGTGGCTCACTGGTGATCGATCGCACCGAGGCCATGACAGTCGTGGACGTCAACACCGGCAAGTTCACCGGTGGCGACGGCACACTCGAGGACACGGTCACGCAGAACAACCTGGAGGCAGCGGAGGAGATCGTCCGTCAGCTCCGCCTCCGGGATATCGGGGGCATCATCGTCGTGGACTTCATCGACATGGTGCTCGAAGCCAACCGCGATCGGGTGGTGCGTCGGCTCATCGAATGCCTGGGCCGTGACCGCACCAAGCACCAGGTGGCAGAGGTATCGAGTCTGGGTCTGGTCCAGATGACGCGCAAGCGCATCGGCCAGGGCCTGCTGGAGACCTTCTCCGAGCCCTGCGATGCCTGTGCCGGTCGCGGCGTGAAGGTGTCATTGCACACGGTGCATGTGCCAGCGGAGTCCGCAGAGGATGACGAAGGCGCCCCGGCACACAGCGAGGGCAGCTCGAGGGCACCGCGCGGCGGCGCGCCTCGTGGCAAGTCCCTGGCCAAGAGCGGCGGCAAGGGTGGCCCGCGCAAACGCTGAGTCTGCACCGGGTTTTGGCCCGCGGCTCAAAATCGCGTACCATCAGCCCGTTGTGCGCTCCGCGCACCAGGTCGCTTCGGCGGCATCCGCACGTTGTTCGATCCAAGGAGACTCGCGGTGTACGCGATTGTTCGCTCTGGCGCACGCCAGGAGAAGGTTGCCGTTGGCGACCTCGTCACGCTTGACCGTTTGTCGGCCGAGCCGGGCGCGTCGGTGACGCTGCCGGTTCTGCTCCTTGTCGACGGCGACAAGGTCACCACCGATGTGAAGGGTGCCAGTTGCACGGCTGAGGTGCTGAGCCACAGCCGCGGCCCGAAGATCGACATCCTTCGTTACAAGAACAAGACCGGCTACCGCCGCCGTCAGGGTCATCGTCAGGACCTCAGCACGGTCAAGGTCACCGCTATCCAGGCTGGGAAGTGACACATGGCAAGCAAGAAGGGTGTATCCAGCACTCGTAACGGTCGCGACTCAAACGCCCAGCGCCTTGGCGTCAAGCGTTTCGGTGGCGAGGTTGTGAGCGCGGGCGAGATCATCGTTCGTCAACGTGGCACGCACTTCCACCCGGGCAACCTGGTGGGCCGCGGCAAGGACGACACGCTGTTCGCATTGTCGGCCGGAACGGTCGAATTCGGTTCACATCGCGGTCGCCGCGTCGTGAACGTCCTGCCGGGTGCCTGAGCAGGGCCGATTTTCGTCACGAAGGGACGGGCCCATCGGGTCCGTCCCTTCGTCGTTATCAGAGAAGAGGAGGGCAGGCCGTGACGACATTCGTTGACCGTGTGGTCCTGCACGTGACCGCCGGAAATGGTGGCAACGGCTGCGCCTCCGTCATGCGCGAGAAGTTCAAGCCGCTGGGGGGGCCGGATGGCGGCGACGGTGGCCGCGGCGGCGACATCATTCTCGTCGCCGATCCTCAGGTGACAACCTTGCTGGAGTACCACCACTCGCCTCATCGACGGGCCACATCCGGTAAGCCCGGACAGGGCGCTAACAAGAATGGCGCCTTCGGCCAGGACACCATCCTCAAGGTTCCTCCGGGCACCGTGGTCACCGATGAGCACGGGGAATTCATCGCCGACCTGGTGGCTCCCGGCACCGAACTCATTCTCGCGCACGGCGGCAAAGGCGGGCTCGGCAATGCCGCCCTCTCCTCCTCCAAGCGTCGCGCTCCCGGTTTCGCCCTGCTCGGCGAACCGGGCGAGGTGCTCACAGCCATCCTTGAGCTCAAGACGGTGGCAGATATCGGGTTGGTGGGATTCCCGAGTGCTGGCAAGTCCTCGCTCATCGCCGCCATCTCCGCTGCCCGGCCCAAGATCGCCGACTATCCCTTCACCACGCTGGTGCCCAACCTCGGTGTGGTGCAGGTGCAGGACAACATCTTCACGGTCGCCGACGTGCCCGGGCTGATCCCCGGGGCCTCCGAGGGCAGGGGCCTGGGACATGAGTTCCTGCGTCACGTCGAACGATGCGCTGCCCTGGTGCATGTCATCGACTGCGCCACTCTGGAGCCGGGCCGTGATCCGCTGGCGGATCTCGATGCCATAGAACACGAGCTCAGCGAGCATGGCGGGCTCGGCGACCGGCCACGCCTGGTCGTGCTGAACAAGGCCGACGTGCCGGAAGCCCGGGAACTGGCGGAAATGGTCGCGCCTGACATCGTGGCCCGGGGGCTGGCGGTCTTCGTCGTCTCCGCTGCCACACATGAGGGCCTGCGTCCGCTGCTGTTCGCGATGTCGAATATCGTCGCGCAGGCGCGTGCCGCCGCGGCCATGCCCATCGTGCAGCGCATCACCATCACGCCCAGGGCCATCAACGATTCCGGCTTCACGGTGAAGCGCGAGGGAGAGGCTTTCCGGGTCACCGGTGACAAGCCCGAGCGCTGGGTGCGCCAGACCGACTTCGCCAATGCTGAGGCTGTGGGCTTCCTGGCCGACCGGCTGGCCAAGCTCGGGGTCGAGGCCGAACTGGTGAAGCAGGGCGCCAAAGCCGGCGCCGAGGTCATCATCGGTTCGCGTGCTGACGCCGTTGTCTTCGATTTCGATCCCGCCATCTCGGCCGGCGCCGAGGTGCTCATGACGCGTCGTGGCACTGACAGTCGTCTCGACAACTACGGCTACGCCGACCGACACCGCGATGAGGCCAAGGAAGTGTTCGAGCCCTATGTCGCACAGTGGGACATCGACGAGGAGGACAGCGAGGCATGAGCCGCGACGCCATATCGACGGCCAAGCGCATCGTGGTGAAGATCGGATCTTCGTCACTGAGTTCGCGCCACGGCGGTCTCGATGTGGTGAGGCTGCTCGCCTTCGTCGATGCCATCGCTGATCGTCGCGAAAGCGCCGACGTGATCGTCGTGTCATCGGGGGCCATAGCCACCGGCCTCGCGCCCCTCGGCCTCTCGCGCCGACCAATCGATCTGCCCACCCAGCAGGCCGCGGCAGCGGTGGGGCAGGGGCTGCTGTTCGCGCAGTACGCACAGGCCTTCGGCGAGCGCAAGGTGGTGGTGGCACAGGTCCTCCTCACGGTGGAGGACCTGTCCCGACGTTCGCATCACGCCAACGCGCAACGCGCCCTCTTGCGCTTGTTGGAGTTCGGGGCGCTGCCCATCGTCAACGAGAACGACACCGTGGCCACCGCGGAGATCCAGTTCGGCGACAACGATCGCCTGGCCGCACTGGTGGCGCACGCCATTCAGGCCGACGCCTTGGTGCTGCTCTCGGATGTCGACGGCCTGTACACCGGCCCGCCATCGGACGGTGGCGTTCTCATCCCCGAGGTGCGTTCGGCCGCCGATCTCACCCAGGTGCGCATCGGAGGGGCCGGTTCCGCCGGGGTGGGCCGCGGCGGCATGGCCACCAAGCTGGATGCCGCTCGCATCGCGACCGCTGCCGGGATCCCCGTCGTCCTCACCGCCGCTGAGCAGGCACGTGCCGCACTCTTCGGGGAGCGGGTGGGCACCTTCTTCCGCGCCGCACACAAGCGGCGGCCCACACGCCTGCTGTGGCTGGAACACGCCACCTCCATTCGTGGCAGTCTCACGGTTGATGACGGTGCCGCGACTGCCCTTCGAGACCGGGGCAAGTCGCTGTTGGCTGCCGGCATCGTGGGCGTGAGCGGCAGTTTCACTGCCGGTGATCCGGTGGACGTCATGGATGCGCAGGGCGCGGTTTTCGCCCGAGGTCTTGTGAACTTCGACTCCACTGACATCGAACAGATGCGTGGGCGCAGCACCCAGGAGTTAGCCGCCACCCTGGGTGAGGAATACGGTCGCGAATGCATCCATCGTGACGACATGGTGCTGCTGAGAGGTGTGCATGTCTGAGGTTCTCGAAGCCTGCCGCCGCGCGCGCGACGTGGCGCCCACCCTTGCCACCACCCCGCGGTTGCTCAAGGACCGTGCGCTGCTCGCCATCGCCGATGCGCTGGAGGCACATGTTGCGGGCATCGTTGATGCCAACGCGCACGACCTCATGGCTGCAGCGCAGTCAACTGTTGATGCAGCCATCATCGATCGGCTCACCTTGGACGAGACGCGTGTCAGGGCTATGGCCTCAGCGGTTCGCGAGGTTGCGGCACTGCCCGATCCTGTGGGGGATGTGGTTCGCGGCTACACCCAACCCAATGGCCTGCAGATCACGCAGGTGCGGGTGCCCTTCGGCGTCGTGGCCATGATCTACGAAGCCCGCCCCAATGTCACCGTTGATGCCGCAGCCCTGTGTCTGAAGAGCGGCAACGCAGCCCTGCTCCGCGGCTCGGCTTCTGCCCTGCAGACGAACCTGGCCCTGGTCGGAATCATGCGCGATGCCGTTGCGGCACAAGGGCTGCCTGCTGATGTCATACAACTAGTGCCCGGCCAGTCTCACGACGCTGTCAAGGAGCTCATGACTGCGCGCGGCCTGGTCGACGTCATCATTCCGCGCGGAGGGGCCGGGCTCATCAATGCCGTCGTGAACGGCTCCACGGTGCCCGTCATCGAGACCGGCATCGGCAACTGCCATGTCTACGTGGATGCCTCGGCCGACCTCGACATGGCAGTCGACATCGTCATCAATTCCAAGACCCAGCGCACGTCCGTTTGCAACACCGCGGAGACGGTGTTGGTGCACCAGCAGATTGCGGATGTGCTGCTGCCGCGCCTGGCCGCGGCCTTCCGCGACAGCGGCGTCACCATCCACGGCGATGCGGCATTCGAGGCCGCAGCCGAATTGGCGCGGGCCAAGCATGCGCCGGCCACTGAGGAAGACTGGGCGCGCGAGTACTACTCGCTCGACATGGCTGCCGGCGTGGTCAGCTCCATCGACGAGGCCATTGCCCACATCCGCACCTGGTCCACCGGGCACACCGAGGCCATCGTCGCCGACTCCGCCAGCGCCATCGCCCGCTTCACCGCGGAGGTGGATGCGGCCGCAGTGATAGTGAACGCCTCAACCCGGTTCACCGACGGTGGTGAGTTCGGCTTCGGCGCCGAGATCGGCATCTCCACCCAGAAGCTGCATGCCCGTGGCCCCATGGGCCTGCAGGAGCTGACGAGCACCAAGTACATCGTGGTCGGCGCGGGCCACACCCGCCGCTGAGGGCGTCACCGCATGTGGGGCTGTCCGTCCCACTAGCATCGGCTTCGATGAAGGGAGCGGCCGTGAACGCTGCAACTGTGTTGGCCGAGCAGGCCGCCAATACCATCCCCGGCCAGCCGTGGATGTACGGCGCCGGCGCACTCGGCGGGCTGCTGCTCGTGCTCTTCCTGGTGACGCGACTGGGTCCGAAGCGTTAGTCATGCACCGTCTGGGGTTGCTTGGCGGCACCTTCGATCCGCCGCACGCCGCCCATCTGCACATGGCGCGAGCCGTATTGCGCGCGGGACTGGTCGATGAGGTCATCGTCATCCCCGCCGGCGATCCGTGGCAGAAGCAGGTGCGCACTCCCGCCGGCGATCGCTTGGCCATGACCCGGCTGGCCTTCGCCGACGAGCCCTACTGTCTGGTGGACGACCTGGAGACCAGACGCCAGGGTGCCACTTACGCCATCGATACCGTCGAGACCATGCGCTCGCCACACCTGCGGCTGAAGTACATCATCGGCAGCGACACCCTGGCCCTGCTGCCCTCCTGGCACCGCATCGATGAACTGGTCGGGCTCTGCGACTTCCTCGTCATCAAGCGCCCCGGCTGGCTGCTGCAGCCGCCCCAACTGCCGGGCCTGCAGGTCGAGGTGGTGCCCGGTGAAGAACTGCCGGACGCCTCCAGCGACATCCGGGCCGCACTAGCTGCTGGAGGCGCCCGCCCTGAGGCACTTGACGACCGGGTCTGGCAGTACATGATCGAGCACGAGTTGTACGGCCTGCACCATGCCTGAATCCACGCTCCGACGGCCGCTGCTCACCGTGGCCGTCATGGTCATCGCCGCGCTGGTGGTGGCCCTTTCAGCCTTCACGCTGCTGGCACGCGGCACCTTCACCAGCCTGCGGCTCACCGACACGCTGGCTTCGGGTTGGGTGGCGGTGGGCGTGCGGGCGCCCGAGGGGCAAGGGGGAGTGGTCACCGCGCTGCCTGTTGGTGGTCCGGCGTGGAAGGTTGAACCGCTGCGCTTCGATGCGGCCACCGCTGCCCTCAGCGTCAACGACCCCAACGGGCTGAGCCAGGCGGTTGCCAACGCCTCGCGCAGGCCCATGGCCGGCGCGGTGATCCTGGACCGCCTGGCGTGGGCGGGCCTGGTGGACGCCGTCAACGGCATCAACGTGCACCTCAATCACGCCATCGTGGTGCATCGCGTGGACGGCAGTGCGGATATCTTCGAGCCCGGCCTGCGTCATCTGGATGGCATTGCAGCAGCCACCTATGTGCTCTCGGACCCCAGCGGCGTTCGCCTCAATGCGGCCTTCAGCGCTTTGCTGCTGGACCTGCCCACTGACCACAACCGGCTCACCGGGCTGGTGCGCTCGCTGGGTATGTCGATGCGCGCGACCGTCAGCGAGGCCACGGTGGTGCGGTGGTTGGAGTTCTGGCAAAGCCGCCTGTGAAACAATGGGCGCAAAAGCGGTTTCCCGCCGCTGAGAACTGGAGTGCCCGTGGCAGCAACCGAACGTGCGATCGACTGGACCATCAGGGCCGCACTGGCAGCGGCTGAGAAGAAGGCCGGCGACATCGTGGCGATCGACGTGTCGGAGAAGCTCGCAATCACCGACGTCTTCCTCATCCTCACCGGCAGCAACGATCGTCAGGTAAGGGCCATCGCGGACGCGGTGGAGGAAGCACTGGACCTCATCGATGTAGATCCCGTGCGGCGTGAGGGCACGCAGCAGGGACGTTGGATCCTGCTCGACTACGTGGACATCGTCGTGCACGTGCAGCATGAGGAGGAGCGGGCCTTCTACGACCTGGAGCGGCTCTGGAAGGACTGCCCGTACATCGAGATCCCGCTCGAGGAGCCGACTGTCGAGTAGTGCATGGTGCGAGTTTCTGAATCCTGCAGTGCTTCATGTATGGTTCACCTCGCTCAAGGGGCTGTGGCGCAGCTGGTAGCGCACCTGCATGGCATGCAGGGGGTCAGGGGTTCGAATCCCCTCAGCTCCACCAGAGAGCAACGGCCCGGTTTCCGCTAGGAAGCCGGGCCGTTCCATTGCTGGAAGGAGTGCGATGACTGACGACGTCTTCGATTTCGAGGCGATTCAGGCCAGATGGCTGCCCGTATGGGACGAACTCGCTCCCTTCCGGTCCGGCCGGGCGGACGATCCGCGTCCCAAGCGCTATGTCCTCGACATGTTCCCCTATCCCTCCGGCGACCTCCACATGGGCCATGCGGAGGCATACGCGCTGGGCGACGTCATTGCCCGCTATTGGGCGCAGCGCGGCTTCAACGTTATGCACCCCATCGGTTGGGATGCCTTCGGCCTGCCCGCCGAGAATGCGGCCATCAAACGCGGTGCCGATCCGCGCGCCTGGACCTACGAGAACATCGCCACCCAGCGGGCTTCCATGCGCCGCTACGCATGTTCCTTCGACTGGGATCGCACGCTCAACACCTGCGACCCGGAGTACTACCGCTGGAACCAGTGGTTCTTCCTGGAGATGTTCAAGCGCGGTCTGGCCTACCGCAAGGCCTCCAGCGTCAACTGGTGCCCCACCGACCAGACGGTGCTTGCCAATGAGCAGGTGGTGAACGGCCTCTGCGAGCGCTGCGACAGCGTCGTCACCAAGAAGAAGTTGACGCAGTGGTACCTGCGCATCACCGACTACGCCGATCGTCTGCTTGATGACATGCAGCAACTCGAGGGCAAGTGGCCCGAGAAGGTGCTGCTCATGCAGCGCAACTGGATCGGACGCTCGTCCGGAGCCGAGGTCCACTTCCAGGTGGAGGGCCGTGACGAACCCGTCACGGTGTACACCACGCGTCCCGACACGCTCTTCGGCGCCACCTTCTTCGTGGTTGCGGTGGATTCGGATCTGGCGGCCGAACTGGCAGCGGGCACGGCTGCGGAGGAGGAGTTCCGCGCGTATCTGGAGCAGGCCAAGGGCGAGACGGACATCGAGCGCCTGGCCTCGGACCGGCCCAAGACCGGCGTCTTCCTCGAGCGCTACGCCATCAATCCCGTCAACGGTGAGCGTCTGCCCATCTACGCGGCCGACTACGTGCTCTCCGACTACGGCACTGGTGCCATCATGGCCGTGCCCTGCGGCGACCAGCGCGACCTCGATTTCGCTCGCGTCTTCAACCTGCCGGTGGTGAATGTCATCGCGTCCGACGAGGACCCCGCCGAGACCGGCGTGGCGGTGAACGGCGACGGCGTGCACATCAACAGCGACTTCCTCAACGGTATGGGCAAGGCCCAAGCGGTCGCCACCATGACGGAGTGGCTGGAGGAGCGCGGCCTGGGCAGGGCGGCCAAGAACTACCGACTGCGCGACTGGCTTATCTCGCGTCAACGCTACTGGGGCACGCCCATCCCCATCGTGCACTGTCCCGACTGCGGAGAGGTGGCGGTTCCCGCAGAGCAGTTACCGGTCACACTGCCGGACGCGCAAGGGCTTGACCTGACTCCCAAGGGATCCTCGCCGCTGGGTGCTGCCGATGACTGGGCGAACGTGCCCTGTCCCCAGTGCGGCCAGCCGTCAAGGCGTGACCCCGACACCATGGACACCTTTGTCGATTCCTCCTGGTATTACTTGCGCTACATCGACTCCCGGAACCAGCAGGCGGCTTTTGACCCGGAACTGGTGCGGCAGTGGTTCCCCGTTGACCAGTATGTCGGCGGTGTCACGCACGCCATCCTGCATCTCCTCTACTCGCGCTTCTTCACCAAGGTCATGCACGACATGGGCCTGGTCGACGCGGTCGAGCCTTTCGAGCGCCTGCTCAACCAGGGCATGGTGCAGATGGACGGCTCGGCCATGAGCAAGAGCCGCGGCAATCTGGTGCGGCTCTCCGATGAGTTGGCGCTGCATGGAGTCGACGCCATCCGCCTGGCGCTGGTGTTCGCAGGCCCGCCGGAGGATGACATCGACTGGGCAGACGTCTCGGCCGCAGGCTCCAAGAAGTTCCTGGCCCGGGCCTGGCGCCTGTCGGGTGAGGTGCAGGCGCCGATAGGTGCTGACGCCGCAGCAGGTGATGTCGAACTGCGTCGCGCGACTGCCAGGGCCCTGCATGACGCAGCATTGGCTGTGGAGTCCTATCGCTTCAACGTTGCCGTAGCCAAGACCATGGAGCTGGTGAACGCCACACGCAAGTGCATTGACAGCGGTGCCGGTGCGGCGGATCCCGCCGTGCGCGCAGCCGTGGAAGCCGTGGCCATCATGCTCTCGCTGGTTGCTCCGTACACCGCGGAGGATATGTGGGCTCGCCTCGGTCATGCGCCCTCGGTGGCGTTGGCCGGTTGGCCCGAGGTGGATCCGACGCTGCTCATCGACGACACCGTCACCTGCATCGTGCAGATCTCGGGCAAGGTACGCGGCAAACTGGAGGTGCCGGTCGGCATCAGCGCGGAGGCCCTGCAGGCACTGGCACTGGTCGATGCGGATGTGCAGCGCTCGCTGGCGGGCCGCGGCGTCAAGACGGTCGTGGTGCGCGCACCTAAACTGGTGAACATCGTCCCCGAGGGGTAGGTCGGAGTGGGCCTGGCGCAGCGCATGCTTCCTGCGTGGCTGCGCGCCTACGACCGTTCGTGGCTGCGCCCCGATGCCTTGGCCGGCCTCACCGTGCTGGCCTACATGGTGCCGCAGGTGCTGGCCTACAGCGGCATCATCGGCCTCCCGCCCATCACCGGTCTGACCACGGCTGTCGTCGCGCTCCTGGTGTATGCGTGGTTGGGGACCAGCCGCGTCCTCTCCGTGGGCCCGGAGGCGACGGTCTCGCTGATGGCGGGCTTGGTGCTGGCGCCCCTGATTCGGGCCCATCCCGAGCAGACTGTGGCCCTGACCGCCACGCTCACCCTGTTGGTGGGACTGTGGATGGCGCTCGGTTCGCTACTGAAGGCAGGCGTGGTCGCCCAGCTGCTGACACGGCCCATCCTCACCGGCTACCTCACAGGTGAGGCGCTGCTGATGATTGCCAGCCAACTGGGGCACGCCACGCGCACGAGGAGTGTCGGCAACACCGTGCCACAGCAGATCTTGGACTTCGTCCGGCATGCAGGTGCTGTGCACTGGCCGACGCTGTGGGCCATGCTGGCCACCTGGCTGCTGCTCCTGGTGGTACCGCGCGTGACTCGGCGCGCACCAGCTGCACTCACCGCCGTTGCCATCGCGACCTTGTTGTCGTACCTGTTCCATGGCTCGGCGCATGGCCTGGTCGAGCTGGGCGCGCTGCCCCATGGCCTGCCGCCGTTCACTGTTCCCAGGCTGGATCCAGCAACGCTGCAGACCCTGGTCCTGGCTGCCCTGGGTATTGCCCTGCTCGCCTTCTCGGATGTCATGCTGGTGGCCCGAGGATTTGCCGAGCCGGGGGAGGAGATCAACGCCAATCGCGAGATGCTGGCGGCAGGTGCGGTGCAGGTGGCCAGTGCCTTCGTCGGGGGCTATCCGTCCAGTGCCTCCAGTTCCCGCACCGCCATCGGGCGTAGCACCGGCCAACACTCGCAGTTCTCAGCCATCGTCACCGCCACCGGCATTGCACTGGCGGTGTTGATCGCAGGGCCCCTGTTTGAACACCTGCCCATCGCTTCCCTGGCCGCGATTGTGTTCTGGGCGGCCTTCAAGTTGGTGGAGATTGCGGACTACAGGCGCCTGTGGAGCTTCCGTCGCAGCGAGTTCGCCGTCTCCATGGTCGCGGCACTGGGCACAGCAATACTGGGGATCCTGCCCGGCATCGCTGTGTCCGTGGCCTTGTCGGCATTGCAGATCCTGGGCAGCCTGGCCCGTCCCCACGAAGCCGTCGAGGGATACGCGGTCGGCCTACCGGGCTATCACGATGTCGATGACTACGCCGACCATGTGACCATCCCCGGGCTGCTGATCTACCGCTATGACGGCCCGTTGATCGCCTACAACCGACACGACTTCCAAGTGCGGCTCACTCGCGCAGTGCTCACCTACGGCCCCCGCTGGGTGCTCCTTAACGTCGAGGCCAACATGCTCATCGACTATTCGGCATCCGAGACCCTGCGCGACCTCATCGTCGAACTGCAGCAGCAGGGGCGGGTGGTGGCGCTGGCACGGCTCAAGCAGGATCTGCTCGCGCAGTTGCAGGCGGCGGGAATCATGGAACTCATCGGGGACCATGCCTACATGACACTGCCACAGGCGATCCGCGCCTACCAGCTGGCCAACCCCGACGTGAAGATGCCGCCCATCCCGCGTCCGGGCGAGCCCTTCGAGCCGGAGGGTCCGCCCACTTCGGTCTGATACACAGGCATCCATGCCCGTTCGCCTTGCACAGGCTGGCGTGGCCCGCTGACCGCTCCAGGTGTCGGCATGGACCCTGCCCGCATGCAGATCGAGTGGCAGCTCCCCGTCGAATCGAGCAAGCAGTTGGTGGTTGTCGCACTGCTGTTGGTGGTCGGTGGCGGCGCCTACTGGTGGCTGTCAGCCCCTGCCAACAGCAGCAGTCTGCCAGCCACCCGCGTCAGCTCCAGACCCGCCGCTGCTACGGCAACCGTGCTGGTTGACGTGGTCGGTGCCGTGCGCCGGCCGGGCGTGGTCCGGCTTCCGCAGGGCGCGCGCGTCATTGATGCAGTGGCGGCAGCAGGAGGACTGCAGCGTGGCCGTGCGGCGGTGATCAATCTGGCGCGCACTGTCGTTGATGGCGAACAACTCGTGGTCGGCGGTAAGGCCGAAACCGCTGGGGGTGCAGGGGCTGCCGCTGGGAGCGGTGGACGCATCAACATCAATGCAGCCAAGGCCAGCCAGCTTGACACACTCCCGGGCATCGGCTCCGTGCTGGCTCAGCGCATCGTTGAGTACCGGGCCCAGCACGGCCCATTCCGCAGTCTGCGCGACCTGCTCAAGGTGCCGGGTATCGGTGATGCGAAATATGCCGACCTGGCCGCTTCCATCACCATCGCATGACCGCTCTGGACCTGCGCCTGTTGCCGGTGGCAGTGGCGCTGTGGCTGGGGGCTGCGTGTGGGCTGCACGCATCGTTCGGTGTCCAGTTGCTGCCTGCCCTGCTGCTACTCGGCTCTGCCGCGCTGATCGCACAGCGGCTTCATCATCCATCGCTGCTCTGGATCGTCGCACTGGCCTGCGGACTGCTGCTGGCCGTGCTGCGCGTTGATGCGGCGTCGCCAGCCGCAGTCACGCGCTTCATCGACAACGCAGGAGTCCTGCAGTTCGACGCCATCGTCAACGGTGAGCCGCGGCCGGTCGAACATCGTGGCTATGGGGGCCTGGAGGTGCAGCAGTTGCTTCGTGCGCCAGTCACGGTGGTGCGCTTGCGCTCCTCGGAGCGCACGTGGCAGATCTCGATGCCGGCCACCCTGCAGTGGAAACCAACGGAGCAGGTCTTCGCGGTAGGGGAGCAGTTGCATGGCGAGGCGCTGCTGCGCCCTGATGATGTTGCCAGTCGCTCGGCGTATCGCATAACTGCTCGCGGTCCCATACGTGTCGTACGCGACGCTTCCCGCGGCACCGCCTTGGCCACGCAGCTGCGCCAGGGGCTGGCATTGGCGACACATGCATCAAGCGGCGATGCAGGTGCCAGCCTCTTACCCGGGCTGGTCCTCGGCGACACCAGGGCGCAGTCGGCGCGCATGGTCGATGACCTCAAAGTGAGCGGGCTCTCCCACCTGACGGCAGTGTCCGGAGCCAATCTCGCCATCGTCATCGCGGCAGTGATGTGGCTGCTGAGACGCACACGCATTCCTTCTCATCACCGTCATCTGCTGGCGGCCATGAGCATCCTCGGTTTCGTCGCCGTGGCGCAGCCCCAGCCGAGTGTGCTGCGCGCGGCCATGATGGGAGGCATCAGCGTCTTCGCATTGGCGAGCGGAGAACGGCGGACAAGCGCCTCGGTGCTGTGGCTGACGGTGGCATTGCTGCTCATCCTTGATCCCTTCCTGGCCTGGCAGTATGGGTTTGCCTTGTCCGTGGCGGCGACCGCTGGCCTGATTGTGCTGCGGCCACTGCTGCGCGGATTGCTGCCGTCCGGCATCCTCGGCGATGCGCTGCTGGTCACCGTGAGCGCGCAACTGGCCACGCTCCCGATTCTGCTCATGATGGGACGACCGCCGACCTGGTTGAGCGTGCCGGCCAATCTGCTGTGCGAGCCGCTGGTTGCGCCGGCCACCGTTCTGGGATTCGTCGCGGCTCTGTTGGCGGCCTTGTCACTGCTGCCAGTTCCCGGGCTTGCGCCGATTGCCATGTTGCTCGCGAGCGTGGTGGCCTGGCCCGCGGTGATCATGGCCGGGTTGATTGCCAGCATTGCGCACTTCGGCGCCGGTACCGGGCTGGCGGTGGCACCCATCACTTCACTCCCGTGGTGCATCGCGATGGTGACGTTGGTGCTGGTGCTGCGTCGTCTGGGCTTGAGGCCTCGTTGGTTGGCCGGCATGGCTACTGCCTACTTCCTCATCAGCGCGTGTTTGCCAGCGGGACTGCAGCGCTGGCCCGGCCATGATTGGTGGTACGTCATGTGCGATGTGGGGCAGGGCGACTCCAGCGTCTTCAACCTGGGTGCCGGTGATGTGATGGTGATCGATGCCGGCCCGGATCCGCAGGCAGAACGTGAGTGCCTTCGCCGGTTGGGAGTGCGGCACATCTCCGCACTGTTCATCACCCATTTCCACGCCGACCACGTCGAGGGGGTGAGAGGACTGGTGCAGTACATGCATCCTGACCGTAGTTTCTCCACCGGCCTGCATGAGCCGATGGTGGAATGGCAGCGCACAGTCTCCGAGTTGCCTGCCCAGCCCACCGAACTGCGAGCGGGGGACGTGCTGCGTTTGGGAGACAACACCGTCCGTGTGCTGTGGCCGATTCCCGAACAACTGGACGGCACACCCAACAACGGCAGTCTGGTGCTGGATGTGGAGCGTGCTGGAGTGCACGTGCTCGTGACGGGTGACACCGATGCGGCTGCGGAGTCGGCCCTCACCCTGCCGGTCACCGCATACGCGGTGCTCAAGGTGCCGCACCACGGCTCCCGGTACCAGGATCCGTCGTTCCTCGATCGCGTCCATCCTGCTCTGGCCCTGATCTCGGTGGGCGCTGGCAATGACTACGGGCATCCTGCACCGGCAACCATCGACGCGCTGCGTCAGCGCGGTGTGCGGATCCTGCGAACCGACCTGCATGGGGCCATCGCGGTCGCTGTCCGTGACGGCCGCCTCTCGTACGCAACGCTGTCAGGCTGACATGGCAGGCTAGGGGCCGTGAAGACCTACCTGATCTCCGGCGTCGAGGACTTCCTCGCCGAGCGGGCATGTCTCCACCTGCTCAACGTTGCGCGCAAGGCTGATCCCAGTGCGGAGCGCCACGACATCACCGCTGGCGCTGACGGTGCCGCGGGCGCTCTGGCCATGGCCTGCGGCCCCACGCTTTTCGGTGACGGCGCCCTGGTCGTGCTTGACGGCATCGAGAACGCGGCCGACGACCTGCAGCAGGTGGTGCTGGAACTGCTCTCCGAATCGCCGAATCAGGTCACATTGCTCCTCGTGCACGGCGGAGGCGTGAAGGGACGCGGCTTCGTCGACAAGTGCAGGAAGGCGGCTGATGAGGTGATCAGCGTCGAGAAGCCCAAGGGACGTGGCTGGGATGACTTCATCCTCGCGGAGTTCACGCGGCATCGTCGACGTGCCACTTCCGCCGCCGTGACGGCGCTGCGCAACGCCGTCGGTGACGATACGCGCGCGCTCGCGTCGGCGGTGAGCCAGCTGGTCGCAGACGTCGATTCCGAGCCCATCGACATTGCGGATGTGGAGCAGTACCACGCGGGCGTTGCGGGAGCGTCAGCGTTCGCGATCAGTGATGCGGTCTGGGAGGGCCGCGCGGTCCCCGCGCTCGTCGCCTTGCGTTGGGCTCTGGATTCCGATCCCGGGTTCGGCCCGGCTGTGGTCGCCTCCGCCGCGGGTGCTCTGCGTTCATTGGTCCGCCTGGCCGGCGCCCCACCAGGCATGTCCGACAACGATCTGGCCCGTGAGATCGGAGCCCAGCCCTGGAAGCTGCGCACCTTGCGCGAACAACTACGGCGCTGGAAACCCGGCGCCCTGGCCGAGGCAGCGGTGCTGCTGGCCACCCTCGATGCGCAGATGAAGGGTGGCGACGGTGTGGGTCTGGACCCGGTGCAGAAGCAGGTCGTGCTCGAGACCACGCTGCTGCGCATAGCCCGTTCGAGGTAGCAGGGCCCGTGTTCCCGAGGGCTACTGGCCCTTTGGCCTGCGCCCGTGTGCCCGATATCACCCGTCGTCCATCATGGTTTTGTGCGCGCCACGCAAATGTCAAGCAAGAGTCTTCTAAACTGAAGGCATGAAACGACGCACATTCGACCTCCTCCTGTCCATCACCGGCTTTGTTCTCGCCGGTGTTCTCCTGCTCGCTGGTGGCTTGCTCCAATGGGGCGCCGGTTTCGCCAGCGGAACTGTCCACGACCAATTGGTCGCCCAGCACATCGCCTTCCCGCCCGCTGCCACCATGACCGATGAGTGCCTCGCGCCGCTCGCCAGCTGGGGTGGCCAGACGGTCGACAGCGCCAACGCTGCCCAGGCCTATGCCGAGATGATCCACTGCCACATGCAGACCGCATTCGTCGGCATGGGCCAGCCCAAGGATTCCACCTACTCCTCGCTGAGCACTGCTGCTCGCAGTACCGACCCGGCCAGCGCCGAGGGCAAGACGCTTGCCGCCGCTGTTGACCTGGCCTTCAAGGGCGAGTCGCTGCGCAGCATCCTGCTCACCGCCTACGCCTTCGGCACCATCGGTGCCGTCGCGGCCATCGCCGCTTGGGTTGCCTATGGCCTCGGCATCGTGCTGCTGATCCTGGCGCTGCTGGGTATCCGCAACCGCAAGAAGACCCCGGAGACTGCAGTCCTGTAGTCACCACTCACCATCAATGAGGGCTCCGCTTCGGCGGGGCCCTCATTGCGTTACGAACAGCTGCGCTACGACCAGCCGAGCAAGGCCGCCAGGGCCACGGCCACGGTGAAGATGATCTCAGTGAGGCCGATGCGCTTGGGTGTCCAACCCAGACGCGGGATGGCAAGCGCCCGCAGTAACAGCAGCGCGGCCACCAGGGTGAGCAGCGGGGCCGCGGCGAGCAGCGCCAGCACGACCAGCGCGCTGTGGAACAGATACGAGAGGCGCATCCAGCGGCGGTTGTGGCGTTCGCGGATCATGCTCTTGACGTAGATCACGGTGCCCACGAAGTACAGGCACACGGACATGAGCGCACGTACGGCAAGCGAGTCGTGCGTGGGCGTCGGGCCCAGCAGATAGCTGGCATAGCCCACGACGCCGGCGAGGGCAATGCCGATGACGTCGTTAAGCCACATGCGTTCGTTGCGCTGCATGACGAAGACAAGATTGGCGGCAAAGGCGGGGAGCGCCGCCAACAGCAGAACCAGCAACTGCGGGTGCTGCCAGGCCAGCGGAATGCCGATGATCATGGTCGCCAGGCCGTAAGCGCTGAGCTGCGAGCGATAGCGGGCGGGGCGTCGCGATTTGACCGCGAGTGACACGAAGAAATTCACGCAGTAGGCCGTCAACCAGGCGATGAGCAGCAGCAGTTGCCAACCACTGGGGCCACTGACTGCGGCGCCGACGAGAACTGGGGTGATGAGAAAGGCCCATGCACCGTGCTGGTTGGGAATCCACTTGCGTGCTTGCGACATGTCCGGATCATGCCAGCCCTGATCGCAACAGATCCTGACGCGCTGTTGCCTCAGCCCAGGGCGAGCACGTTGCCCAGCGAATCGATGAGTGCCTGCCTTGCCGTGGACCACATGGCGTGCAGCGCGCAGGGATTAGTGCCGTCGCAAGGACTGTCCTCGAGCACGCACTGCCCGTCGATGATGGGACCCTCGATGGATTCGACGAGTTGGAGGAGGGTCATGGCGCGCCCGGCATCGAGCAACTCGTAGCCGCCCGTGGGACCGGTTCGTGAGTCAATGAAGCGCTGAGTCACGAGCGGCGTGAGCACCTGGCTCAGAAAAGGGACACTGGTGCCCACCGCATCTGCGATCTCACTGCCCGGAATCCGCCCCGGGTGCGCATCCAGATATCGCACCGCCTGGATGGCCAAGTCCGAGCGTTTACTAACCGTGAGGTGCATAATCCAAGGCTATTGCGCGTTGAGCGAGCGAGTGGCGAGGCGAACGGCCTCTCTTGGTGAAGGTGACCACAAGAGCAGGCTGGAAAACGAGATTTCGTTTCACGCCTCGGTGCTCTCGATGCTGGCGTCCTCCTCCACCAGCATGGGTGCGGTGTAGGCGCGCGTGGTCGGGATGATGAGGCTGAGTGCGGCAACCACCGCCACAATCGCGCCACAGAGCACCACTGCCAGTCGCACGTTCACGTTCTCGGCGAACCAACCCAGACTCATGGAGCCGATCGGCGTGCCACCGATGAAGACGAGCATGTAGACGCCCATGACGCGACCGCGATATGCAGGTTCGCTGGTGCTCTGCACGTAGGCATTCGCGGAGGAGAGCATGGTCAGCGCGGCAAACCCACAGAAAGGCAGGGCAAGTGCGTAGAAGCCGTAGGTGGGTGCCAGCCCTGCCGTGGCCGTGACCGTGCCGAACACCAGCACCAGACCCTGCACGAAGCGTGCGGTGGGTGCCAGCTTGCGCTGGGCTACGAAGAGCGCACCGCTCACCGAGCCGATGGCCATGACGGAGCCGAGCAGGCCGAAGGAATCGGCCTGCACGCCGAAGACGTTGCGACTCATGAGTGCCATGAACATCTGGTAGTTGAGGCCGAAGGTGCCGGCGAAGAAGATGAGCACCAGCATGACGATGATGTCGCTTCTGGTGCGAAGGTAGCGAAGCCCTGCCAGTACGCCGGCCTGCGTGTGGGTGTCGGTTGAGCCGTTGGCGAAGAACTCCGACTTGCGCATGGTCGCAATGGCATAGATGGATGCCGCGTAGGTCGCGCCATTCACCAGGAACGAGGGCCCGGTGCCGAACAGTGAGATCAGATAACCGGAGAGTGCTGGTCCGATCAGGCGCCCGATGTTGAAGTTGGTGGAGTTGAGCGCGATGGCGTTCGGCAGGTCGGCACGACCCACCAGGTCGTGCACGAAGGTCTGCCAGATCGGCGCCTGAATGGCGCTGGCGATGCCGAGAATGACCGCGAGCAGGTACATCCAATTGATGGTCATGTGGCCGGTCTGCACCAGTGCCCCGACTCCGAAGGCACAGCCGGCGGATACCGCATTGGTCGCGAGGATCCAGCGCTGCTTGTCAAAACGGTCGGCCAGGCTGCCGCCGTGCAGGCTGAAGAAGATCGCCGGCCCGAACTGCAGGCTGGTCACCACGCCCAATGCGGTGGGGGAGTGTGTCAGGTCAAGGACCAACCAGTCCTGCGCGACGCGCTGAATCCAGGTACCGGTGTTCGACAGCAGGTTGCCCGCGTAGAAGCGCCGGTAGTTGCGATGCTTGAAGGACCTGAAGGTGTCGTAGCGCTGGAGGGATTCAAGCATCGACACACTGCGACGATACCGCTGCGCTGGGCCCTCCCGGACCGCTATCCGTCAGGCTTCGGCAAAGCCTGCAGCTTCAGGCGCGAGCGGAGACGGTGATGGCGATGGCGGCGAAATGGGCCAGGAAGGCAGCAATGGTTAAGGAGTGGAAGAGCTCGTGGAAGCCGAACCAGCGTTCACTCAGGCGGGGCCACTTGAGCGCATAGACGAGGGCGCCGATCGTGTACAGGAGCCCGCCGGCGATGATGAGTGACAGCGTCAGCGGGCCGGCCTTGCTGAACTGCGGCAGGTAGAACACCGCCGCCCAGCCCAGTGCCACGTAGATGGGCACGTACAGCCAACGGGGCGCGCCCAGCCAGAGGTTTCGCAGGGCCACGCCGATCAGCGCCCC
>JAKAIC010000022.1 GCA_021814565.1 Actinomycetes bacterium
TTCGGTGACGCAGCGACGACGGCGTTGACGAGCATCGCGAGGATCACGCCTAGGAGCGAAGTCTCGAAGTGCTTGCACTTCGGTGACGCAGCGACGACGGCGTTGACGAGCATCGCAACTAGATTCGATAGCAGTCGTAGACGCCGTCGATGCTGCGGATGCTGCGCAACACGGCACTGAGGTGCCGCGGGTCGGACATCTCGAAGGTGAACTTGGACAGCGCCACACGATCCCGTGTGGTGGTGACAGCGGCGCTCAGGATGTTCACCTGCTGGTCGGAAAGCGCCCGCGTGATGTCGCTCAACAGGCGGGCCCGGTCGATGGCCTCCACCTGAATGTTCACCAGGTACACGCCGCTGGTTCTGGGCGCCCAGGACACGTCGACCGTGCGGTCCTCCTGCGCCATCAGAGCGACGGCATTCGAGCAGTCCGCCCGATGCACCGAAACACCGGAACCGCGTGTCACGTAGCCGATGATGGCGTCACCCGGCACCGGGGTGCAGCATTTGGCGAGCTTCACCAGCACGTCGGCGGTGCCCTTGACCTCGACGCCGGGATCACCGGAGGGCAGCCCCTTGCGCGCTCGCAGGCGATTCGGAGTCGTGGCCTCGGAGAGATCCTCAAGCGCGCCTTCCACGCCACCCTGCAGTTGCAGAAGGCGTTGGATGACCGTGGTGGCGCCGATCTTGTTCTCACCGACTGCCGCATAGAGGGCACTGAGGTCGGGGAAGCGCAGGTCGGCGGCTAGCGCCGCCATCGATTGCGCGGTCATCAGGCGTTGCAGCGGAAGACCCTGCTTGCGCATTCCCCGCACAATGGCTTCCTTGCCCTGTTCGGTGTGCTCGTCGCGGCGTTCCTTGCTGAACCAGCCCTTGATCTTGGACTTGGCACGCGCTGACTGCACGAAGTTCAGCCAGTCGCGACTGGGACCGGCGCCCTCGGCCTTGGAGGTGAAGATCTCCACCACATCGCCGTTGTTGAGGGTGGATTCCAACGGCACCAACTTGCCGTTGACGCGTGCCCCCACGCAGCGATGGCCGACGTCAGTGTGGACCGAATAGGCGAAGTCAACGGGCGTTGAACCAGTGGGCAGGGCGATGACCGCGCCCTTGGGCGTGAAGACGTACACCTCCTGGCCGGCCAGGTCGAAACGGAGCGAGTCCAGGAACTCATCGGGGTCCTCGGTTTCGCGCTGCCATTCCAGGAGTTGGCGCAGCCAGGCGAAATCATCGGGCGCGGTCTTGGAGGACTCCTTGTACCGCCAGTGCGCGGCGATGCCGTACTCCGCCTGCCGGTGCATCTCGTGCGTGCGGATCTGCACTTCCACCGGCTTGCCCTGCGGGCCCATGACCGTGGTATGCAACGACTGGTACATGGTGAACTTGGGCATGGCGATGTAGTCCTTGAAGCGCCCCGGCAACGGACTCCATCGAGCGTGCACGATGCCAAGCACGGCATAGCAGTCACGCACCGACTCCACCAGCACGCGCACTCCCACCAGGTCGTAGATGTCATCGAGGTCGCGACCGCGGACGATCATCTTCTGGTACACGCTGTAGTAATGCTTGGGTCGACCAGTGACCGTGGCGCTGATGTGCGCAGCTGAGAGGTCACCCTGGATCTCCTCCACCACCAACTGCAACTGGCCCTGGCGCTCTGGTGCGCGCTCGCTGACGAGTCGGACGATTTCGTCATAGCGCTTGGGATTGAGGTACTGGAAGGACAGATCCTCGAGTTCGAACTTGATGGTGTTCATGCCCAGGCGATGGGCCAAGGGTGCGAAGATCTCCAGCGTCTCCCTGGCCTTCGATTCCTGCTTGGCGGGCGGCATGGAGTCGAGCGTGCGCATGTTATGCACCCGATCGGCGAGCTTGATCACCAGCACCCGGATGTCGCGGGCCATGGCCACCACCATCTTGCGCACGGTTTCAGCAGCCGTCGACGACCCGTACTTGACCTTGTCCAGTTTGGTCACGCCATCGACCAGCGCACTCACCTCGTCACCGAAGTCTGCGGTCAGCTGCTCCAGGGAGTAGGTGGTGTCCTCGACCGTGTCATGGAGCAACGCAGCAACGATGGTCGGCGAGGTCATGCCCAATTCGGCAAGGATCTGCGCCACCGCCACAGGATGGCTGATGTAAGGGTCACCGCTGCGCCGCGACTGCCCACGATGATGGAATTCTGCAACCTCGAAGGCCCGACGAATCACTGCATCATCGGTCTTGGGGTGGAAGGAGCGCACGGAATTGATGAGCGCATCAAGTTGTGCTGCCAGGTCGTACTCCACCTGTGCAGCGCCGATCACCGGGTGCCCCGACATGGCGTGAGTATAGGTCGCCATGATTGCGCGACTGTTTCGCCGAAGCGCTCGAGCGAGGCTCAGTCGACGACGATTAGTGAATGCGCAGGATGGGTCAACTTGCTGCGCCCCTTGAGAAATGCCAGCTCCAGCACGTAGGTGGACGCCAGCACGCTGGCACCGGCGGCAGCCATCAGGCGCTCGGCAGCAGCCGCCGTTCCGCCGGTCGCGAGCACATCATCAACGATGAGCACCCGGGCCCGGGCATCCAGGGCATCCACGTGCATCTGCAATTCGTTGATGCCGTACTCGAGTTCGTAGGACTCGGAAAAGGTGTCGTGCGGCAACTTGCCCGGCTTGCGCAACGGGATGAAGCCGGCGTCTAGGACCATGGCCACCGGGGCACCCAGAATGAAGCCCCGTGCCTCCATGGCCACGACGTGGGTCACATCGGAGTCGAGGAAGGGTTCAGCAAGGCTTTCGACGAGATCGAACAGCGCTTCGGCATCTGCCAGCGCCGGGGTGATGTCCTTGAACATCACCCCGGGTGTGGGCCAATCCGGAATTGTCCGGATGAGTTCGCCGGTGCGCTGCAGCATCAGCGCTTGCGCTTCGGCTGACGACGCGGCTGCACGCGCGGGCCGGTTGCCTTCACGTGAGCGCCGGTGGCTACTGGTGTTGCCGCCGTGCCCACGGCGACTGCTGTCTGGTCTCCCCCACGCTGTGCGACCCGCTTGGCCACCGCCTTCATGGCAGGTTCTGTTTCCTTGAGCTGCGCCAGCACCGGAGTGGCAACGAAGATCGAGGAGTAGGTACCGGCGATCATGCCCACGAAGAGGGCGAGCGCGAGGTCCTTGAGCGTGCCGGCGCCCAGCAGCCCGGCGCCGATGACCAAGATGGCGGCCACCGGCAGGATGGCGACGAGCGAGGTGTTGATGGATCGCACCACCGTCTGGTTCAGCGCCAGGTTGGCTGCGGCCGAGTAGGTGCGGCGCGATTGTCCGGCGATGCCACGGGTGTTCTCCTTGACCTTGTCGAACACCACCACCGTGTCGTAAAGGGAGTAGCCGAGGATGGTGAGCACACCGATGACGGTGGCCGGCGTGACCTCGAAGCCCACCAGGGCGTACACGCCGATGGTGATCACCAGGTCATGGGCCAGCGCCACCATGGCACCAACTGCCATCTTCCACTCGAAGTAGAGCGCCAGGAAGAGGATGACGAGCAGCAGGAACACGATCAAGCCCTGCACGGCCTTGCTCGTGATATCGCCACCCCAGGTGGGACCGACCAGCTGTACCTTGACTTCGCTGGAGTTCACGTGGAAGGCGGCGGCCAGTGCATTGACCACCTTCTGCGAGGTGGGCTCATCGATGGCCCCGGTTTGCACCCGCACCTGGCTGCCGCCGACGAGCGTGACGATGGCGTCGCTCTGCCCGACGGAGGCGGCGGCCGTACGTGCAGTCGCTACCGAGGCCGAAGCGGCCTTGAGCTGGAACTCCGCACCGCCCTTGAACTCGATGCCCTCGTTCAGGCCGCGGAAGCCCAAACCAGCGATGGCAAGCAGCAGGATGACAGCGGAGATGGAGTACCAGATCCTGCGCTTGCCCACGAAGTCGTAGGAGACATGACCGTGGTAGAGGTTCGCACCGATGCTTCCGAGACGCGACATGACTACGCACCCATTCCTTCTGCGCTGACCACGCCGAGGCTCGCGGGATTGACCCCGGAGAGTTTGTTGCCGTTGGAGAAGAACTTGGTTCTGGCCAGCTCACCGACCAGCGGGCGCGTGAACATGAAGGCCACGGCCACGTCGATCATGGTGGTGAGGCCCAAGGTGAATGCGAAGCCGCGCACGCTGCCGATGGAGATGAAGTACAGGACCGCCGCCGCCAGACCTGTAACGAAGTCAGCGGCCAGAATGGTGCGGCGAGCCCGCACCCAGCCGGCATCGACTGCGGCACGCAGGCTTCGACCGTCCCGGATCTCATCCCGGATGCGCTCGAAGTACACGATGAAGGAATCGGCCGTGATGCCGATGGCCACGATGGCACCCGTGACCCCTGCCAGCGTCAGGGTGAAGCCCAACGAACGCCCCAGCACGACCACGAACATGTACAGCAAGGCAGCCGCCACCGCCAGCGAGGCCACGGCGACCAGGCCCAGACCGCGGTAGTACAGCAGGACGTAGAGCAGCACCAACACCAAGCCGATGGCACCGGCCAGCAGGCCCGCGTTGAGCTGGTCATTGCCGAGCGTCGGCGACAGCGAGGTGACTTCCGCGATGTCGAGCGTGACCGGCAGCGCGCCGTACTTCAGCACGTTGGCCAGGTCGGTCGCCTGCTGCTGGGTGAAGGAACCGGTGATCTGGGCGGAACCACCGAGGATCGGTTCCTTGAAGTAGGGGCTTGAGAAGACCACCCCGTCCAGCACGATGGCGAACTGGTTCTGCGGCGTGGGCTTGACGTACATCTGGGTGGATGCGTCCGAGAGCTTCTTGGCGCCGGCACTGTCGAAGGTGAGGTCCACCTGCCAGCTGGTGCCCGATTGCGGGATTCCGGCGGTGGCGTTGGTCACGTTGGTGCCCTGAATGAAGGCGGGCTCCAGCAGGTACTTCAGCGAGCCGTCACGGGAGCAGGTTACGAGGAACTTGGTGTCGTCGGACACGAATCCGCCCTGACGGTTCGCCGACTTGCTGCAGTCGATGCCCTTGTAGGCGTCGGCAAGTGCTGCGGCGGAGCTGGCCTGCTGCCAACCCTGGTCCTTGGGGGCGGCGGTGCTGGTGTCAGTGACCGCGCCCGTGATGTCCTCCTGGACGACCGGGCGGAACTCCAGCTTGGCCGTCTGCTTGAGGGTCTCCGCGATGCCCTGCTCACTGACGCCGGGCACGGAGACCACGATGGCCGCGTTGGCACCACTGCCCTGCGTGGTCACGTCAGCCTCCGCGACGCCTAGGCCGTTGACGCGCTGGCGAATGATGTCCACGGCCTGCAGCATCTGCGCGTCAGTGACGGCGCCGCTGCCGGGTCGGGGTGTGAGCGTCACCTGGGTGCCGCCGCGCAGGTCTAGACCGAGGCGCGGGGCATGGTCGGTGTTGGGGAACCAGGTCCATACGGCGAGGGCAGCCAGCAGGATCACGAAGATCCCGAAGGTCCTCCCGTATTGGGGGCGTGGAGCAGCCACGATGAGTCCTTCCGATGACGGCACTCGCCGCACAACGTACGTAACAAACTCCCGAAGTCTAGTGATTGACGGGAGCACAGGCGCGCAGGCGCAGCGGGCTCAGAAGGCAGTGGGCTCAGAAGATCGTGGCCTGAGGGCCTGATGGCAGTGCCAGACCCAGATGCGCATATGCGGAGGCGGTGGCAACGCGACCACGCGGGGTGCGGGCGATGAGGCCACGCCGCACCAGAAAGGGCTCAGCGACCTCCTCCACGGTGGATGCCTCCTCCCCTACGGCGACGGCCAAGGTGCTGATGCCCACCGGCCCGCCTCGGAAGGTGGTGACCAGCGCTGTGAGCACAGCACGGTCGAGACGGTCAAGCCCCATGGGGTCGACGTCGAAGAGGTCCAGCGCGGCATGCGCCAACTGCAGGCTCACAGCGCCATCGGCATTCACCTGCGCAAAGTCGCGCACCCGACGCAGCAGCCGGTTGGCGATACGTGGTGTGCCGCGGGATCGACCGGCAATGAGTTCCGCTGCATCAGCAGCGACCGCGATGTGCAGGCGCTCCGCGCTTCGACGGATGATCGACGCCAGTTCCGTGTCCTCGTAGAAATCTAGATGGGCGGTGTAACCGAAACGATCACGCAGGGGTCCCGGAAGGGTTCCCGAGCGAGTGGTGGCGCCAACCAGGGTGAAGGCCGGCAGTTGCAAGGGGATGGCAGTGGCGCCGGGACCCTTTCCCACGATGATGTCGACGCGGTAGTCCTCCATGGCCACGTACAGCATTTCGGCCGCAGGCTTGGCGATGCGGTGAATTTCGTCGATGAAGAGCACTTCGCCTGGCGACAGCGACGACAGCACCGCGGCCAGATCGCCGGCATGCTGGATGGCAGGACCGGAGGTGATGCGGAGCGGCACACCGAGCTCACGCGACACGATGGTCGCCAGGGTGGTCTTGCCCAGCCCTGGCGGACCCGCAAGCAGTACATGGTCGGCCGCTCCGCCACGCTGTTGGGCGGCGGCCAGCAGCAGGCTGAGCTGTTCCCGCACGCGCGTCTGTCCCACGAATTCCGACAGATCGCGGGGCCGCAGCGCGCCTTCCACCGCCAGGTCATCCACATGCGCGGTTGCGTCGACCAATTCCTCGTCGTGCATCAACGCCTACCCAGCAACTGCAGCGCCGCGCGCAGGGCATCGGCCACTTCGGGCGTTCCGCCCTGCTCAGCGACGGTCTCCACCGCGGACTCGGCTTGCGGGGCCGACCAGCCCAACCCGATGAGCGCCTCGCGAACCGAGGCCTGCCAATCAGGGGCCATGGATGCGCTGCCCTGCAGGCGATCCCGCAATTCCACACACATGCGTTCTGCTCCCTTGCGCCCGATGCCCGGGATGCGCGTCAGGAGCGCGAAGTCATTGTTGGCGATGGCGGTGGCCAGACGATCCGGGTCGAGAGTGGACAGCGCCGCCAGGGCGATCCGCGGTCCGATGCCCGAAACGGAGAGCAGGAGCGTGAAGGCGTCGCGTTCCGCCGTGTCCAGAAACCCGAACAGTTGCCACGAGTCCTCGCGCACGACCAGAGTGGTCGGCAGTGTCGCCTCGCTGCCCACCCGCGCCGCCGCCAGCGCCCGGGGCGTGCATGAGAGTCGCAGCCCCAATCCGTGGAGATCGACCACCAGCGCTGAGGCATCGCGGGCCAGGACCATGCCCCGCACCTGGGCGATCATGGGCGGGCCGCCGCAAGCGCCGTGGCGATGCGCTCCTGGGCACTACCGCGCCAGGCGTGGCAGATGGCCAACCCCAGGGCATCGCTGGCGTCGGCCGGCTTCACAGGTGCCGACAGTTTGAGCAGACGCTGCACCATGGCGGTGACCTGCGCCTTGTCGGCTCTACCACTGCCCGTGACAGCAGCCTTCATCTCGGTGGGCGTATAGGTGCTGACGGGCAGCCCATTGAGGCGCGCCAGGGTCAGTGCCAGTCCCGAGACCTGTGCCGTTCCCATCACGGTGCGCAGGTTGACCTGGGCATACACCCGTTCCACCGCCATCGCTGCCGGGAGGTATTCGTTGATGAGGTCGAGCAGTGACAGCCACACCCCGTGCAGGCGCTCGTCAACCGGAAGGTCGGTGGAGGTGCGGATGACGCCGGCGTGCACGTACTCCACTTTGCTGCCCGAAACACGCACCAATCCGAAGCCGCAGCGGGTGAGACCGGGATCGACACCGAGGATGATGCGGGACATGGTGCGAGCCTAATTGCGGGGCCGGCTTATCGGTCGCTGCCACGACGCAACGAAGGCGCGCAACTCACCGGGAGTGCGCGCCTTCGTGGAAACCTTGAGCTGTCAGTCCTCGTCCAGTTCCGCCATGACCTCGTCACTCACGTCGAAATTGGCATACACGTTCTGGACGTCGTCCAGGTCTTCTAGTGCCTCGATCATGCGGAAAACCTTGCGGGCGCCATCGGCGTCCAAGGGCACAGTGACCGTGGGCATGAACGAGGAGTCCGCACTGTCGTAGTCGAAACCGGCTGCCTGCAGGGCCTTGCGTACGGGAACCATGTCCGACGCCTCGGTGATGATCTCGAACTCCTCCCCGAGATCGTTGACTTCCTCGGCGCCCGCATCGAGCACCGCCACCAGCACGTCGTCCTCGGTGGCTTTGCCCTTGGGCATGATGATGACGCCCTTGCGGTTGAACATGTAGGACACCGATCCCGGGTCGGCCATGTTCCCACCATTGCGGGTCACGGCCACTCGCACGTCGGTTGCCGCCCGGTTGCGATTGTCGGTAAGGCACTCGATGAGCACCGCCACGCCGTTGGGCGCATAGCCCTCATACATGATGGTCTGCCAATCCGCACCACCGGCCTCGGCGCCTGCGGCGCGCTTGAGGGCACGGTCGATGTTATCGCCGGGCACGGAGGCCTTCTTGGCCTTCTGGATGGCGTCATAGAGGGTCGGGTTGCCGGCGGGATCGGGACCGCCTGTGCGACCGGCTACTTCGATGTTCTTGATGAGCTTGGCGAACAACTTGCCGCGCTTGGCATCGATCGCCGCCTTCTTGTGCTTCGTGGTCGCCCATTTGGAATGGCCTGACACGACGCCTCCCTTGCCTCTTGGATACCAGTGGCTTGAGTGGTTCCGCCGGTCAGCCCCGCACCAGGTTCACGAAGTACTCATGAACCCGAAGATCCGCGGTGATTTCCGGATGGAAACTCGTTGCCATCACATTGCCCTGTTGGACGGCGACAATGGTATCCGTTCTGGGCCCGCCTTCCACGCGCGCCAGCACTTCGACGGCCGGCCCCACTGCTTCCACCCAGGGGGCGCGGATGAATACGGCCCGCATGGGTGCGACGCCGACGATGCGAGGAGCGTGCAGGTCGGCCTCGAAGGAGTCCACCTGTCGTCCGAAGGCGTTGCGACGCACCACCACGTCGAGACCACCAACCGTCTGCTGGTCCTCGCGGCCATCCAGGATGCGATCTGCGAGCATGATGAGCCCGGCGCAGGAACCGTAGGCCGGCAGGCCGGAGCGGAGCGCCGCCCGCAGCGGCTCGATGAGCCCGAAGGCCACGGCCAGTTTGGACATGGTGGTGGACTCGCCTCCGGGGAACACCAGACCGTCCACACGTTCCAGATCGGCACGGGTCCTCACCTCGAGGACATCGGCTCCGCAGGCCTCGAGGGCATGACGGTGTTCGCGAACGTCACCCTGCAGCGCGAGGACGCCGATCAGGGGCTTGGTCACCAACCACGCTCTGCGAGACGGTGCGGCACCGGGATGTCGGCGACGTTGATGCCGACCATGGCCTGCCCCAGCTTGCGCGACACCTCGGCCACCACTTTCGGATCGTTGTAGAAGGTGGTGGCCTTGACGATGGCAGCAGCACGAGCCGCGGCATCGGCCGGCTTGGCGGGCTCGCCCGGACGGACATTGAAGATGCCAGAGCCCACGAACACGCCCTCGGCACCCAACTGCATCATCATCGCCGCGTCGGCAGGCGTGGCGATACCACCGGCGGTGAACAGCACCACCGGCAATTTGCCGGCCGCTGCCACTTCGCGCACCAGGTCGTAGGGGGCCTGCAACTCCTTGGCCGCCACGTACAGCTCGTCCTCGCGCATGGAATGCAGCCGGCGCAACTCGGCACCGATCTGGCGCATATGCGTGACCGCGTTCGACACGTCACCCGTGCCGGCTTCGCCCTTGGAGCGGATCATGGCCGCACCCTCGGTGATACGCCGCAGCGCCTCGCCGAGGTTGGTGGCCCCACAGACGAAGGGCACCGTGAACGACCACTTGTCAATGTGATTTGCGTAGTCGGCGGGGGTGAGTACCTCTGATTCGTCGATGTAGTCGACACCGAGCGACTCCAGCACCTGGGCTTCGGCGAAGTGGCCGATGCGCGATTTGGCCATGACGGGGATAGAGACCGCGGCGATGATGCCATCGATCATGTCAGGGTCGGACATACGGGCGACGCCACCCTGGGCACGGATATCCGCAGGGACGCGTTCCAGCGCCATCACGGCAACCGCACCAGCGTCCTCGGCGATCTTGGCCTGCTCAGGCGTAACGACATCCATGATCACGCCACCCTTGAGCATCTCCGCCATGCCTCGCTTGACGCGTGCGGTGCCGACGGTGGGGGTGGTTTCCATGGTGCGCTCCTGGCTTGTGCTCATCAGCAGATGCTACTTGGGGCCTACGGCCCCTTCCCAATCAGGCTCAGCCGACCAGATCAGGTGCCTGCACATCGCAGTGAACGGCACGCGGGAAGGCGGTGTGGCCGGCCAGCCCCAGGTACTTGATGAAGAAGCGATGACGCATGGCCAAGGTGGTCTCCGCTGCCTCGTTGAGAAATCGGTAGGCGAACTCCACGCGATTGCAGGCCGAGCGCAGCTCCTGCTGCAGTTCGGTCGCTGCGACCACCCCTTCATGAGCGTCCACGACCTCGCGCAGCAACTCCGAGAGCTCGCCCTCCAGTTCCAGGTCCAGCATGGTCGAGGCACGCCTCGCTGCCAGCGCTCGTCCCAGCAAATGCGTGGACACAGGATCGATGAAGCCCTCGCTGAGCACCTCGGCCACCACCTCAGCCCGCAATGCGAACTGCAGCTCCAGCGACGCCAGGGCTGCGTCATAGCGAACGTGCAGTCGGTCCAGGCGACCGGCTGTCATGGCAAGGTACAGGCCGAGCAGCAGCAGCAGCACGCCTGCTGTGGCCAGGCGCAGCACGTCGAAAAGATCAACCAACTCCATCACTGCCCCCATGAACGGGCCAGCCGTCCGGCGATCTGGCCCCGCAAGTCCTCACGCACGCCGACATCGCCGGTCATGACGGAGGCGTACACATCCAGGATGTCCTGGGTGACGCGGTCCCAATCGAAGACCTGCACGCGCTCCCTTCCCTTGCGCTGCAGGGCTGTGCGGATGGAATCGTCGGTGAGCACCTCAACAAGCACGCGAGCCAGATCCTCGGCATCCTCGTTGCGGAACATGGCGCCGGCGGCATGATCGAGCACGGCTGCGAAGGCAGGCAGGTCGGATGCCACGATGGGCGCGCCAGCTGCCATGGCCTCGGTGAGGATGATGCCGAAGGATTCCCCGCCCGTGTTGGGGGCGACGTAGACCCAGGCCGAGCGCAGGGTCGCAGCCTTCTGCTCCGCTGCGATGAAGCCCAGGAACTCCACCCGGTGCCGGTGTTCAGGCGGCAGCTGCGCGAGCGCCAGCTCGGAGTCTCCCGGGCCGGCTACCAGCAGCGAGACATCTGGAACGATCTGCGCCACCTTGGGCAATGCAGCCATGAGCACGTGCAGGCCCTTGCGTGACTCATTGATGCGCCCCAGGAAGAGCAGCGAATGAGGCCGCGGGTGACCAGGCAGGACGTCACCACCGGCGAAGTTCGCCACCGAGATGCCGTTGGGAATCACCACGAAATTACCGCCCACGTGGTCGACGAAGGTGCGTCGCGCGGATTCGCTCACCGCGATGCGCCCGCGCAGTTTCTCCAGCACGGTCTGGGCCATCGCATTTCCCGCGGTCAACACCCGTGAACGTTCCATGGAGGAATGGAAGGTGCCCACGATGGGTCCGGTTGCCGACCACACCGCAAGCAGTGAGAGGCTGGGCGAGAGCGGTTCGTGCACGTGCAACACATCGAAGTCGTGCTCGCGCACCCACTGCCGAACCCGGCGCGTGGGACCCAGGCCGAAAGCCAGCCGGGCCACCGATCCGTTGTAGCGAACCGCGCGCGACGGGCCACCGCTGGTGAACCAACTGGGATGCCCCTCATCCGATTCGCTGGGTGCGAGCACATTGACATCGTGGCCCAGAGCAAGGAAGTGCTGGGCCTGGTCGTGGATATGCACCTGCACCCCGCCGGGCGCATCCCAGTCGTAGGGACAGACCAACCCGATCTTCATGCGCTCCGCACCTGTCCTCGCGTCAGCGGTTGCAGCATGTGCCAATCGGCAGGGTGCCTGGCGATATCGCGGGCGAAGACGTCGGCCATACGTTGCGTCACAAGCGCTACGTCGTCCCCCGCATCCACCTGCAGTGGCGGATTGATCTCGCCGATCACCTGCGTACCCTGATTGTGCAGGTATACGGGCAGAATTGCCGCGCCGGTACGCAGGGCCATGGTTGCCGGACCTGCCGGCATACCGACACTCTGGCCGAAGAACTGCACCGGCACGCCGCGGTCGGAGAGGTCGCGATCGCTCACCAGACCGATGATGCCGCCCGCCCGCAGCCGCTGCATGAGGACAGCGAAGGCTGGTTGCGGACCGCCCCGGTGTGGCAGCACCTCAAGGCCGTAGGCGATGCGTGTGGCCGTGAACATCTCGAACAACGCCCGCGGCTCCAGGGCTTCAGCCACTGTCGTCACCGTGCCGTAGTGCTGGGCCAGCCAGGATCCCGCCAAATCCCAGCTGCCGGCGTGCGGCCCCACCAGGATGACGCCCTTGCCAGCTGCCAGCGCTGCGTCGAGGTGTGCCAGACCCGAGACCTGCACTCGGCGATCGATCTCCGCCTTGTCCCAGGCGGTGAGACTGAAGAGTTCGCGCCAGTAGCGCAGGTAGCTGCGCATGCCACGCCGCGCCAGCGCACGCACGGCATCGTCATCCACCGGGCGCGCCACAACCGCCGCCAGGTTGGCCTGCAATTGCCGTACGCCCTTGCCGTTGAACAGCCAGACCACATCGGCAACGATGTTGAAAACCGCGTTGGCGGGCGCTTCGGGCAACTTTGGGAGCAGCCACCAGGCCACACGGAAACCGAGTACGAGCAGGCGTTGCTTGGGCTTCACCGCAGCGCCTTGTAGACGACGCGCATGCGCTGCCACACGGTGATGCAGGACAGGGCAGCCAGCAGCCAGAGCATCGCGGGCAGCACGTAGGGAACACCCAGTCCCTGCAGCAGGGCAGCCACCATGACGCCGATCACGCGTTCGGCGCGCTCCGCGATGCCGACCTTGCAGGCGACGTTGACGGACTCCGCCTTGGCGCGCGCATAGGAAGTGACGAAGCCGGCGATGAGGGCGGTGCTGGCAGCGAAGGCCAGCGCTCCACTCTGCTGTGCCGCCCACCACACGAAGGCGGCGAACATGGCACCGTCCGTGATGCGATCCGTGGTGGAGTCGAGGAACGAACCCCAGGGGCCGCTGGTTCCCGTCATCCGCGCCATGGCGCCATCGAGCAGGTCGGCAGCCACCAGCGGTGTCATGAGGACGAAGGCGAGGACGAATCTTCCCTGCGCGATGAGCAGCACGGACACCAGGATCGAGCCGAGGCTACCGATGATGGTGACCGCGGACGCCGACAAGCCCACAGCAAGCAGGGCTCGGGCCACCGGGTTGATTACATGCCCGATGAAGCCCCGGGCTCTCTGGTTGTCAAGCACTGGGCCAGACCTCCGCAAACAGTCGTCGCGTCTCCTCCAGCAGTTGCGGCATCACCTTGGTCTGACCGATCACGGGCATGAAGTTGGTGTCACCGCCCCAACGCGGAACCACATGCTGGTGCAGGTGAGCGGCGATGCCTGCGCCGGCGATGCCGCCCTGGTTCATACCGATGTTGAATCCGTGTGCGGCGCTGACAGAGCGGATCACTCGCATGGCCTGCTGCGTGAGACCGGCAATCTCGTCACGCTCCCCGTCGCTCAGATCGGTGTAATCCGCCACGTGACGGAAGGGGCAGACGAGAACATGCCCGGAGTTGTAGGGGTAGAGGTTCATCACCACATAGGCGTGCACTCCGCGGTGGACTATGAGCCCCGACGCGTCGTCGCCTTCCGGCGCACTGCAGAACGGGCAATCCGTGGCGTCGTCGGACGCAGGACGTCCTTCACCGCGCAGGTACACCATGCGGTGAGGGCTCCACAGATGCTCGAAACGGCTGGTCATGTGCGGTTGCGCACCGCCTCCGCGATCTCGGCGATGGCTTCTGGAATCGGCACGCCATTGCGCTGCTCACCGTTGCGGTAGCGGAAGGAGACGGCACCCTTGGCCACGTCATCGTCACCGGCGATCAGCATGAAAGGCACTTTCTGCGCCTGGGCGTTGCGGATCTTCTTCTGCATGCGATCGTCAGACGCATCCACTTCAGCGCGAATGCGAAGGCCCTGCAGTTTCCCGGCCACATCGCGCAGGTACTCGACATGCTCGGAGGTGATGGGGATACCCACCACCTGCACCGGGGAGAGCCAGGCCGGGAGTGCACCTGCATAGTGCTCGAGCAGCACGCCGAAGAAACGTTCCACGGAACCGAAAAGCGCACGATGGATCATGATCGGACGCTGGTGCGAGCCATCCGCGGCGGTGTACTCGAGTTCCATGCGCTGGGGCATCTGGAAATCCACCTGGATGGTCGACATCTGCCAGGTGCGACCGATGGCGTCACGCGCCTGCACCGAGATCTTGGGACCGTAGAAGGCAGCGCCACCCGGGTCCGGCACCAGGTCGAGGCCTGACGAAAGGGCCGCCTCCTCGAGCGCGGCTGTGGCTTGCGCCCAGTCCTCGTCCGAGCCCACGAACTTCTCGTCATTGCGGGTCGAGAGCTCGAGGTAGAAATCGTCGAGCCCGTAGTCGCGGAGCAGATCGAGCACGAAGCCCAGCAGGTTCTTGAGCTCGCCCTGCATCTGGTCACGTGTGCAGTAGATGTGGGCGTCGTCCTGTGTCATGCCGCGAACGCGGGTCAGGCCGTGGACCACTCCCGACTTCTCGTAGCGATAGACCGAGCCGAATTCGAAGAGGCGCAACGGCAATTCGCGGTACGAGCGGCCGCGGGAACGGAAGATGAGGTTGTGGTACGGGCAGTTCATGGGCTTCAGGTAGTAGTCGACGCCCTGACGCTTGATGTTGCCATCCGCATCGCGCTCCTCGTCCAGACGCATGGGCGGGAACATGGCGTCCTTGTAGAAGCCGAGATGGCCCGAGGCCTCGAAGAGGTTGGACTTGGTGATGTGCGGCGTGTAGACGAACTCGTAGCCGGCGTCCTCGTGGCGCACGCGCGAGTAGTCCTCCATGGTGCGACGGATGATGCCGCCCTTGGGATGGAACACCGCGAGACCGGAACCCAGCTCGTCGGGGAAGGAGAAGAGGTCGAGTTCGGCACCGAGGCGACGATGGTCACGACGCTCGGCCTCCTCGAGCATGGTGAGGTAGTGCTTGAGGTCATCCTTGGACGCCCAGGCCGTCCCGTACACGCGCTGCAGCATGGGGTTCTTCTCGCTGCCCCGCCAGTAGGCCGCGGCGCTGCGCATGAGTTTGAAGGCGTTGGCGTTGATGAAGCGGGTGTTCGGCACATGCGGGCCGCGGCAGAGGTCGCCCCACACCACATCGCCAGTGCGACCGTCCACATTGTCGTAGATGGTGAGTTCGGCACCGCCGACCTCCATCACGTCGGAATCGACGTTGCCACCCTTGAGCCCGATGAGTTCGAGTTTGTAGGGCTCATGCTTGAGCTCGGCGCGAGCCTCCGCCTCACTCACCACACGACGCTGGAAACGCTGGCCCTGCTTCAGGATCTCCCCCATGCGCTTCTCAACGGTGGCCAGGTCTTCGGGCGTGAAGGGCTTCTCGACATCGAAGTCATAGTAGAAGCCGTCCTTGATGGGCGGGCCGATGCCGAGGCGGGCCTGGGGGTTGATGTCCTGGATGGCCTGGGCCATGAGGTGGGTCGTGGAGTGACGGAGCACGGCCAGGCCCTCGTCGCTGGTCACCAGCACAGGCTCGACCACGTCCCCGGCGTGCAGCATGGTCGACAGGTCCTTCACAAGGCCGTTGATGCGGGCCACCACGACCGTCTTGCCGTCGCCGACCAGATCACCCGCGGTGGTGGTCGAAGTCGCGGCAACCTGTTCAGAGAGTTCGCCCCGAATGATCGTCACCATGAATTCGCTCATGGGTGGCATCCTTTCATGCGACCGCGCAAACCCCTACGTCGTCCGAGGTTGCAGGCACCCAGTTGTCGTGGCAGCGAACTGCGGTCGTCGCATGCCGGCAAAGGCGAAGGCCGCCCGAAGGCGGCCTTGTCGGTGGGCGATACTGGGTTCGAACCAGTGACCCCTCGCGTGTGAAGCGAGTGCTCTACCACTGAGCCAATCGCCCGACTGGCGAACCTTACCCAGCATCGCGTCGACCGCGCCAATCAACACCAGCACCAACTGGCCGACGCGGCCCGCGCGAAACGATCCTGCACCAGCGAAGTGACGGGACCGAGCGGGTAGGAGCGATCCCCGACACTGCCAACGGCGCGCACGTCCTGCAGGCTGGAGGTGAGGAAGACCTCGTCCGCAGCGGCCAGGCGGGCGCGGGAGATGGGCTCCTCGACCATGGACAGGTCGGCGGCGGCGAGGCCCAGCACGAAGCGCCGGGTGACACCCGGCAGCAGGCCCGCGCTGGTGGGGGGCGTGACCACGACGCCGTCCTCCACGATGAACAGGTTCGACGTCGCTCCCTCCGCCAGTTCGTCCCGCGTGTTGAAGAAGACCGCCTCTGCAGCGCCCCCAGCCCGCGCTGCCTGCAGCGCCAGCAAGTTCTCCGCATACGAGGTCGACTTCACAGCCACGAGCGGGCTGCGCTCGTTTCGCGGCCAGCCAACCAGCGTCAGCGCTGCCGCTCCGAAAGGCGGCTGCTCTACCAGGGCCACGCAACTCACCGTGGCCGCGCCCTGGTCGGGGCCTGCGGTCACGGTGAGGCGCAGCCGACCCAGGGACCCGATGGCAGCCCCATTGGCCACAGCCACCTGCTGGACCACGTCCGTAAGCAGATTGCCTTCCGGAATGGGCAGACGCAGCAGCTGGGCTGCCTGCTGCAAGCGCTCGAGGTGCCAGGGCCAAAGGAAGACCCTGCCCTCCACCAGCTTCATGGTCTCGAATAGCCCGTCACCAACCGTGAAACCACGGTCCAGCACTGATACGCGGGCGTCCGCCAATTCCAGCAGTCCGCCCCCTTCCCCGCTTCCCAGCCAGGCCTTCATGCCGTACCCCAGGTGTCAGCGGCGATGGCCAGCAACCGTGAGGCCTTGAGCTCCGTCTCCAGCCACTCACCCTGTGGATCACTCCCCCAGGTGATGCCCGCCCCGGTACCGAATTGCAGCCACTCGCCATCCCGGAAGAAGCTGCGGATACCGACCGCAAGTTCGGCGTTGTCCGCGTGCGCGATCCCGAAAGTGCCGCAGTAATGACCGCGAGCAGCGCCTTCCAGCTCACTGATGATGCGAACGGCAGAGGACTTGGGTGCCCCCGAAACAGAGCCGGGAGGCAGCAGATGCTCCTGCACCTGGCACCAATTGAAGTCGTCAGGCACGCGACCCTGCACGTATGACACCAGGTGCACCAGCCCGGGGTGCTCTTCGAGGGCGAACAATTTGGGCACGGTGACGGTTCCCGCCTCGCAGATGCTGGCCAGATCGTTGCGCATGAGGTCAACGATCATCAGGTTCTCGGCACGATCCTTGGGCAGCATCTGCGCAGCCGTGCTTGCCGTGCCCTTTATGGGCGCGGTGAGCAAGGTGCGACCGTTGCGTCGCAGGAAAAGCTCCGGGGAGGCACTGACAATGCCCAGGCCCTGCGGTAGCAGCTCGAACTCGCCGGCGGGGATGTCGATGAATCCGCAGTAAGGCGCGGGGTGGTGGCGGTCCAGCGCCCGCCACAGCCCACGCAGTTCGGCGCCTTGTGGGAGCGGAGCCTTGAGCAGCCGGCAGATGTTGGCCTGGTACACGTCACCAGCCGCAATGCACTCGCGGGTCCGCACCACGGCAGCTCGGTACTGCGGCCCGTCCATGGTTGTGGTCCAGTTCGCGACCGGGATACCCGGCCACCGGGCTTGGTCTTCCGTGATCGTGCGGCGCTCTGCGAAACCGACGGCGCGGCACTCACCTTCGAAGGTGGCGGTGAGAAACCAGTGCAGCTGCGAGTCGATGTCCCAGTGCGGCAACACCGCGACGGGATCGCGGTACTCAAAGCCGCGCCACACCGCTGCACCCTGCCTCATGGATACACGATAGGCGGGTGCATCCCGCGACATCGCGAGCGCACTCGGTTTGGCTGGGCGCTCTTAGTTCCGGTAGTGTCCCGCCTCGTCGCCACGCTCCGGTGTGGCGTTCGCGGACGTAGCGCAGTTGGTAGCGCATAACCTTGCCAAGGTTAGGGTCGCGGGTTCGAGTCCCGTCGTCCGCTCGGTGGCCCTCATGGGGGCTGGCCCGGTGGAATGGCCGAGAGGCGAGGCAAGGGACTGCAAATCCCTCTACACGGGTTCAAATCCCGTTTCCACCTCGATAAGTGCATAGGGTCGATTGGCGCAGTTGGTTAGCGCGCTTCCTTGACATGGAAGAGGTCACAGGTTCGAGTCCTGTATCGACCACCATGAAGTCCCGGTCCTCTTCGCGGAGAGCCGGGACTTCTTACATTGGGGGCTAACGGTGCTCGATGGGCTCCCAGCCGCGCTGCGGCTTGCCACCGGCTGCGGACTTGGGGTCGCGGCTGCGGTACACGAGGTAGGGCCGTGAGAGGTATCCGACGGGTACCGAGAACACGTGTACCAAGCGGGTCACCGGCACAATGGCAATGAGCAGCATGGCCACCATGGTGTGCAACTGGAATGACAGCGGCGCGTGTGCCATGAGCTCGGGCTGGGGCGAGAAGTAGGCGACGGACCGGAACCACACCGCTACCGACTGACGGTAGTTGTATCCACCGGGGTAGCCGCCGATCCCGAACATCTGCACTGCCACCGTGTTCCATACGCCCAATCCGATGACGGCAGCGAGCACGAGGTACATGAGCTTGTCCATGCGGGTCGTCACCAGGAAGACGCGGAAGTCGCGACGACGGCGATAGACAAGCATCACCAGTCCCGCCACCACGAAGACCCCGGCCAGCGAGCCCAGGCCCACAGCGAACACGTGGTACATGCTCTCGCTGATGCCGATGCGGGTCGTGAAACTCTCGGGGATCAGCAGTCCACCGATATGTCCGCCCAGGGCCAGCAGGATGCCGAAATGGAACATCGGCGAAGCGATGGAGAGCAGGCGGTTCTCGTAAAGCTGGGATGAACGAGAGGTCCAGCCGTAGCGGTCGTACTTGTAACGCCACACCATGCCGATGATGAAGGCCAGCGTGACCACGTAGGGACCTGCTACCCAGAAGATGGGACTGCTCATCATCGTGCTCCGACTCCTGTGCTTTCGGCTGCCGCATAGGGCTCCAGCCCCACCATTTCCGATGGCGGCCCCGCGGCAATCAGTGCCTGTGCCTCGGCTTCCGCTTCGTGACCCGCGGGCACCAACGCCAGCAGCACGCTAGTGAGTTCACGGTACGGTGATCGTGCATCGCGCATAGCGGTATCGAGCACGACCAGGCCGCTGCGATGGGACGACAGCACACGCTCCCCCGCCTGCAGATCCGCAACCGCACAGAACTGCAGCAGGGTCGGCAGGAAGTCGGGCAGCTCATCCTCGGAGGGGACCCAGCCCTGCGAACGGTAGAGATGCTTGAATTCCACGATGGCCATGCCCCGACGACGGGTATCGCCGTTGAGGTAGTACGACAGATACAGGCAGGCTCGACGTTTGCGATCGAAGAGCTCCACGTAGTGGCTCTGCGCATCGAGCAAGGGCGTCGCATCCAGCCACGCGATGAACGCCGTGAGCCGTGACTGCGAATGCTCATCGAGCGAACAGGCCAGGTCACGGACCCGCAGCATCAGCGAAGTTGTGACCGCATCCGGATACTGCAGTAGCAGAGACAGCACTGCATACAGTCGCTGGCGGTGATCGTGGTTCACCTTGTCACATCTCCTTCTCGAGATCCGCCTGCTTGTCGGCGCGTGCACGCTCCCTGGTGAGATGGAAACTCTCGATGGCGACCGGGGTAACGCGCGTCTCCCCCACCACCGAAACCGGACCGCCCGGCATCTCCTCGAAGTCCACGGAGCAGCCGGGCAGCGACTCGTCAAGACGAGCCGCAATCTCCTTGTGCGCCGTCGGGATGACGTAGCGATCCTCGTACTTGGCCACTGCCAGCAGGCGGTACATCTCGTACAGGCTCTCACCGTCCATGCCCACCGATTCCGGGATCGACTCATCGAAATCGCGGCCCAGGTTGTAGTCACGCATGTACGAACGCATGGCCGCCAGCTTGGCCAGCACGTCACGGATGACCGTGGTGTCACCGGCTGTCATCAAGTTGGCCAGGTAGCCCAGGGGGATGCGCAGCGTGTCGATGGCGCCGAACATGTTCCTGTGGTCCTCGGCGTCGTGGCCGCTGCGGCTCAGCGCGTCCACGATCGGCGAGAGCGGCGGGATGTACCAGACCATGGGCATGGTGCGGTATTCCGGATGCAGCGGCAGCGCGACCTTGTACTCCTTGGCCAGCTTGTACACCGGCGACTTCTGCGCTGCCTCTATCCAGTCCTCGGCGATGCCATCGTGACGGGCCTGCTCGATGATGGCGGGATCGTTGGGATCGAGCAGCACGCTCAGTTGGGCTTGGTAGAGATCCTGCTCATTCGGCACCGAAGCGGCCTCCAGCACGCGGTCGGCGTCGTAGAGGAAGAGGCCGATGTAGCGCAGGCGTCCCACGCAGGTCTCCGCGCACACTGTGGGCTGGCCGGCCTCCAAGCGCGGGTAGCAGAGCGTGCACTTCTCGGCCTTGCCGCTGCGGTGGTTGAAGTAGACCTTCTTGTAGGGGCAGCCCGAGACGCACATGCGCCAACCGCGGCAGGCGTCCTGATCCACCAGCACGATGCCGTCCTCGCTGCGCTTGTACATGGCGCCGGACGGACAGGAGGCGACGCACGAGGGATTGAGGCAGTGTTCGCAGATGCGTGGCAGGTAGAACATGAAGGCGCTCTGGAACTCGAATGACACCTGGTCCTCGATGCCCTTGAGCATGGGGTCCTTGGGAGCGGTCTCCGGAGCACCACCGAGATCGTCGTCCCAGTTGGCGCTCCACCGGATCTTCATGTCCTTGCCCGTGATCATGGACTTGGGTCGCGCCACGGGAACGGTGTCGATCACCGGCGAGTTGATGAGGTTGTCGTAGTCGTAGGTCCAAGGCTCGTAATAATCATCGAGGCCAGGCAGGCGCGGATTGCTGAAGATCTGCGCCAGCTTCTTCAGGCGACCACCAGCGCGCAGTTTGAGTTTGCCGTTGCGCCCGCGTACCCAGCCTCCTTCCCACTTCTCCTGGTCCTCGTAGCCACGTGGGTAACCGACACCCGGACGCGTCTCCACATTGTTGAACCAGACGTACTCGACACCACGCCGATTGGTCCACGTCTGCTTGCAGGTGACCGAGCAGGTGTGGCAACCGATGCACTTGTCGAGGTTCATCACCATTCCGACCTGAGCCATCACGCGCATCAGTACGTCACCTCCTGCGAGCGACGGCGGATCACGGTGACCTCATCGCGCTGGTTGCCCGTGGGGCCGTAGTAGTTGAATCCATACGAGAGTTGCGCGTACCCGCCGATGAGGTGGGAGGGCTTGAGCAGGAGTCGCGTCAGTGAGTTGTGGATGCCGCCGCGCTTGCCCGTGGCCTCAACACGCGGCACATCCACAGTGCGGTCCTTGGCGTGATACATGTAGACGGTGCCTTCGGGCATGCGATGCGACACAACTGCTCTCGCCACCACGATGCCGTTGCGATTCACCGCCTCGATCCAGTCGTTGTCCTTGACGCCGATCTTCTCGGCGTCCTCTTTGGACATCCAGATGTCCGGGCCGCCCCGCGACAGTGCCAGCATGAACAGGTTGTCCTGGTACTCGGAGTGGATCGACCATTTGGAGTGCGGGGTGAGGTAACGCACCGCCACGCCCGCCTCGGTCACATCACCGATCTGCGGGTAGCCCGACAGCGCGTGCAGATTGAGTGGCGGACGGAAGGTCGGGAGCTGCTCGCCCAACTCGGCCATCCAGTCATGGTCCAGGAAGAAGTGCTGACGTCCGGTGAGGGTGTGCCACGGCTTCTTGCGTTCCACGTTGATAGTGAAGGGCGAATAGCGACGCCCACCGTGCTCGCTGCCCGACCACTCCCAGGAGGTGATGACGCTCTGGGGACGACTCTGGGTGTCCGCAAAGGTGATCTGCTTGCCTTGATGCTCGGCTGCGAGGTCGGCCAGCTTCATGCCGGTGCGCTTCTCCAGTACTTCGAAACCGGCAACCGCGATGGCACCGTTCGATACCCCGGACAAGGCGAGAATGGCCTCGCAAGCCTGCTCGGCATGCAGGATCGAGGGGCGACCATCCGCCACTCCTCCACGCACCACCCCATTGGCACGCTTGAGGTATTCGACGGTCTGGCCCTGCTTGAGCTGCACACCCTTGACTATGGTGCCGAGGTTCTCGACGTTGGGTCCCAGTGACGACATCTTGGCGCCGACGGCTGCGTAATCCCGCTCCACAACCACCAAGCTGGGCATGGTCTGTCCGGGAACGGGCTCGCACTCGCCGAGCGTCCAGTCGAGGACCGTGCCGCCGGGTTGCGCCAGCTCGGTCGGTGTGTCGTGCTGCAGAGGCATGGCCACGATGTCGCGCCGTGTTCCCAGATGCTTCTCGGCAAGGACACTGAAGACTTGCGCCATGCGCTGGAAGGCGTCGTAGTCGCTGCGTGTCTGCCACGGCGGGGCGATGGCGGCGTTGAAGGCATGGATGTACGGGTGCATATCGGTTGACGAGAGGTCGTACTTCTCGTACCAGGTCGCTGCTGGCAGCAACACATCCGAGAAGAGCCCGGTGCTCGTCATGCGGAAGTCCATGGACACCAGCAGGTCGAGCTTGCCCACGGGGGCCTGCTCATGCCACTTCACGCTCTTGGGACGCTTGCGCACGGGCGTCTCGGCACCGCTGTGTGCACCGTCGGCACCCAGCAGATGATGGAGGAAGTACTCATTGCCCTTGCCCGAGGATCCCAAAAGGTTGGCGCGCCAGACGGTGAGCACACGCGGGAAGTTCTCAGGCGCATCGGGATCCTGCACCGCGAAATGCAGACGTCCCTGCTTGAGCTCCCGAACCACGTAGTCCTTGGGGTCGATGCCCTCGGCCTCCGCCTCGGCCACCAGATCGATGGGATTGCGGTTGAAGGTGGGATACGACGGCAACCAGCCCATGCGCGTGGCCTTGACCAGGGTG
>JAKAIC010000113.1 GCA_021814565.1 Actinomycetes bacterium
TCTACCAAGGTCTGTGGACGGTGATCGGTGTGTTCCTCGGCAGCATCATGAATCCGGCGCAGATCGCGGCCATGACCGCGACCGGTGGCCTCTTGCTTGCGGCCATCTCGCTCAAGTTGCTCAATATCAAGCAGATTCAGGTGGGCGCTTTCCTGCCGGCGCTCTTCATCGCGCCCCTCATCGTGAGTTTCTTCTAGGGGCGCACTCAGAGCGGGGTCTCGCCGACAGCCGCCGGCCGCTTGTCGACGTCGCGCAACAGGCAGGTGAGGCGTGCGGAGGAAATGCGACGACCGTGGTCATCGACGATCTCGATGACATAGGTGGCGAGCGTCTTGCCCAGTTGCACGGCGGTGGCGGTGGCGGTGACCGTGCCGTCGGTGGCGGAGCGATGATGCGAGATGTTGAGCTCGATCCCGACTGCGAAGCGACCGGGACCCGCGCTCAGGTGGGCTGCGACCGAGCCCACGGTCTCCGCCAGCAGGGCGCTGGCACCACCGTGCAGAAGACCCAGGGGTTGGCGATTGCCTAGCACCGGCATGGTGGCCACGGTGCGCTCCGCTGAGAGTTCGGTGAGCTGGATTCCCATGCTGTCGGCGAGTTCGCCTACCGGTCGCATCATCATGTGACGAGCCTAAACGGCGACCATGCAGCGCCCTACACTCGCGATGTGACGGATCGACTGCTGCTGCTGGACGGGCACTCACTGGCCTACCGGGCCTTCTTCGGCATGCCCGCGGAGAATTTCGTCACCTCATCGGGGCAGGTGACGAACGCCGTGTTCGGGTTCACCTCCATGCTGCTCACCACACTCGAGCAACTGCAGCCGACGCACGTGGCCGTGGCCTTCGACGTCAGCCGTGAGACCTTCCGCCGACAGCAGTACCCGGAATACAAGGCCAACCGGGCTGCTTCCCCCCCGGAATTCAAGGGCCAGGTCGAGCTGATCAAGGAAGTGCTCGACGCCTTGGGCATCCGGCATGCCAGCCTCGAGGGCTACGAGGCTGACGACATCATCGCCACCTGGGCCACCCAGGCCGAACGGGCAGGAGCCACAGTCACCATCCTCACGGGCGACCGCGACTCCCTGCAGTTGGTGGACGGCAGCATCACCGTGCTCTACCCGCGCAAGGGCGTGACGGATCTGGCCGAGATGACACCGGCTGCCGTGCAGGCGAAGTACGGCGTCACACCACAGCAGTACGCGGATGTGGCCGCCATGCGTGGTGACGCCAGTGACAACCTGCCGGGCATTCCCGGTGTCGGTGAGAAGACTGCTGCCAATTGGCTGAACACCTACGGTGACCTCGGCAATCTGGTGGCGCACGCCGACGAACTCAAAGGCAAGGTAGGGGAGTCATTTCGCGCGCACGTGTCGCAGGCGCTGCTCAATCGTCAACTGACGGAACTGGTACGCGATGTACCGGGCATCGGTTCATGGGATGACCTGCATACACACCGAGCCAATGCCACGCGATTGCATGAGCTCTTCGACGCCCTGCAGTTCAAGGCCCTGCGTCCGCGTGCCCTGCGGCTGATCGAAGCTGATGCGGGGGAGAGGCCGCCCGCGCCCGCGATGCAGGTTGCGTCGTTGAGCGGCGCAGAGCTGCTTGCCCGGACGGACGTCGGCGCACCGATCGCGGTGGCCTGGATTGCTGAGGAGGGCAGCATCACACGCCTGGGCCTGGCCAACCAGGCGGGCCAGGGCATCGTGGTGGCGGCGGATGCCGACCTCATCAGCGCACTCTCCGCACGCGGTCACCTGCTGGGGCACCACATCAAACCGCTGTTGCGCGCACATCCGGAGTTCACCGGCTGGGTGGCGGACACCGCGCTGATGTCTTACATCGCGCTGCCGGGACTGCGTTCCACTGATCTCGGCGAATGCGCGCAGCGCTTCCTGGGGCTCGCACTCGAGGTTCCCGCACAGCAGGCCAGCTCGCTCTTCGACGAGCCGCAAGGCAACGACCTTGCGCTGACCGCTGCCGCCACCTTCGCGCTGTACGAGCACCTCACCGGTGAGCTCACAAGGGAGCAGCAGTTGACCCTCCACGACGAGTTGGAGCTGCCCCTCCTGCAGTTGCTCGCGGTCATGGAAGGCCGCGGCATCGCCGTGGATCGGGGTGCACTGCAGGCGCTCGATTCCGAATTCGCGACCCGCATTGCCGGCGAGGAGCGAGCGGCCTTTGCCCAGGCCGGGGAGCACTTCAACCTGGGATCGCCCAAGCAGTTGCAGGAATTGCTGTTCAACAAGCGGGGATTACCGCGCACCAAGAAGACCAAGACCGGCTACACCACGGACGCCGAGGCGCTGCAGTGGCTGTTCGAGCGCACCAACGATCCGCTGCTGGCGCACATCCTGCAATGGCGGGAGACATCCAAGCTGCGCCAGACCGTCACCGGTCTACTGCCCAGCATCGCCGGGGACGGCCGCGTACACACCACCTTCCAGCAGACAGTGGCCGCCACCGGCCGGCTCGCCAGTACCGATCCCAACCTGCAGAACATCCCCGTGCGCACCCCCGACGGCCGCCGCATCCGTCATGCCTTTGTTCCGGGAGCAGGCTTCGACCTCCTGCTCACGGCGGACTACAGCCAGATCGAACTTCGCATCATGGCCCATCTCTCGGGAGATGAGGCGCTCATTGCCGCCTTCCAGAGCGGTGAGGATCTCCACACCACCATGGCCTCGCTGGTCTTCGGAGTGGGTCCCCAGGAGGTCACGCCCGATCTGCGCCGCCGCATCAAGGCCATGTCCTACGGTCTGGCCTACGGGCTCAGTGCCTACGGACTGGCCCAGCAGTTGGGTGTTGACGCCGGTGAAGCACAACGTCTTATGAACCTTTACTTCGAGCGCTTCGGCAGGGTCAACGAATACCTGCACGAGGTCGTCATCGAGGCCCGGAACACCGGCTACACCGCCACCATGCTGGGGCGTCGCCGCTACCTTCCGGACCTCAATTCCGATCAGCGCGTGCGCCGCGAACTGGCCGAGCGCATGGCGCTCAACGCTCCCATCCAGGGCAGCGCTGCCGACATCATCAAACTGGCCATGCTGGGCGTGGAGCGGGCGCTGAAGGCCGCGGGGCTGCAGTCGCGGCTGCTGTTGCAGGTGCACGACGAACTGGTGCTCGAATGCCCGCAGGACGAAGTGCAGCCGGTGAGTGAGCTGGTGCGCCGGGAGATGGGACGTGCCGTGGATCTGCGGGTGCCGCTCCATGTGAGCGTGGGAGTGGGCCACAACTGGGACGCGGCGGCGCACTAGTCGTGACAGGGGAACCCGATTAGCAGTGCCTGGCGCAGCACGGGTACGATCAGCACTTGCGTCTGCCGACCGGCAGCCGTGCCGTCTACAACTATCCGTCCGGAGCCAATACTCCATGAGTACAACTCAACATACCGTTGTCACATTGAATGACATCGGCTCGGCTGAGGAGATCCTCGCCGCCATTGATGCCACCATCAAGAACTTCAACGATGGTGACATCCTCGAAGGAATCATCGTGAAGGTCGACCGCGACGAGGTTCTGGTCGACGTCGGGTACAAGACCGAGGGTGTCATTCCTTCCCGCGAACTTTCCATCAAGCAGGACGTCGACCCGTCGGAGCTGGTTGCGCTCGGCGACAAGGTCGAAGCGCTTGTGCTCCAGAAGGAGGACAAGGAAGGCCGTCTCATCCTCTCCAAGAAGCGTGCACAGTATGAGCGCGCCTGGGGTTCGATCGAGAAGATCAAGGAAGAGGACGGCGTCGTCAAGGGCGTTGTCATCGAGGTCGTCAAGGGCGGCCTCATCTTGGATATCGGCCTGCGCGGATTCCTGCCCGCATCACTCGTCGAAATGCGTCGCGTGCGCGACCTGGCGCCGTACATCGGCAAGGAAGTCGAAGCCAAGATCATCGAGCTCGACAAGAATCGCAACAACGTGGTCCTGTCGCGCCGTGCCTTCCTCGAGCAGTCGCAGAGCGAGAGCCGTTCCACCTTCCTCAACAACCTGCAGAAGGGCCAGATCCGCAAGGGTGTCGTGTCCTCCATCGTCAACTTCGGCGCCTTCGTCGACCTCGGCGGTGTGGACGGGCTGGTGCACGTATCGGAACTGTCCTGGAAGCACATCGACCACCCCAACGAGGTTGTCGAGGTTGGCCAGGAAGTCACCGTCGAGGTCCTCGATGTGGACTTCGAGCGCGAGCGCGTGTCGCTGTCGCTGAAGTCGACGCAGGAGGATCCGTGGCAGCACTTCGCCCGGACGCACCAGATCGGTCAGGTTGTCCCCGGCAAGGTCACCAAGCTGGTGCCCTTCGGTGCCTTCGTCCGTGTCTCGGACGGCATCGAGGGTCTCGTGCACATCAGCGAACTCGCTGAGCGCCACGTGGAGATCCCGGAGCAGGTCGTCCAGGTCGACGACGACGTCATGGTCAAGGTCATCGACATCGACCTCGACCGTCGTCGCATCTCGCTGTCGCTCAAGCAGGCCAGCGAGGGCGGTCACGCCGACGACACCTTCGATCCCTACCTGTACGGCATGGCGCCGTCCTACGACGAGGCCGGCAAGTACATCGGTCCCTCCGGTTTCGATCCTGAGACGGGCGAATGGAAGCCCGGCTCAGAGGCCGAGCGCACCGAGTGGGAGAAGCAGTACGCAGAGGCCCACGCCCGTTGGGAGCAGCACAAGGCGCAGATCGCGGCAGCCGCTGCCGAGAACGCCGAAGCCGCTGCCGCCGGGAACTACAGCAGCCCCGCTCCTGCGGCTGGTGCCCTTGCCGACGACGAGGCTCTGCAGGCATTGCGCGACCAGCTCAACGGCTGAAGCCAACGCTGACACGGTCCGGCGGTCCCCTGAGGGGGGCCGCCGGTTCGTTTTTCCCGGCGTTCGCATCCGCCCATTACATTCGTCACGTGATTGTCATACTGACCGGTGGTATCGGCTGCGGCAAGTCCTCCGTGGCACTCATGCTGACGGAGTTCGGCGCCCGGCGCGTCGACGCCGAT
>JAKAIC010000114.1 GCA_021814565.1 Actinomycetes bacterium
TGCCCTATGGGACCGCACCGTCCATAGGGTTCCCACTGACCTCGTCATGGGAACTCGCCCAGGACGATGTTCGATAAACGGAGGCATCGTGAATCTTCTTGCGATCGACCTCAATGCTCCCGCCACCTACGTCACCCTCGGACCCTTCACGGTCTCCCCGGGCAACTTGGTCATGATCCTGACAGGCATGGTGCTGTTCGTTGCAGCCCTGTTCCTGCCCTTCCCCGGTCACGACGAGGACAAGCGATGAGCACTGGGTCTTCATGGTCGGCACGTCTACGTGCGGCCACACTCGAAAAGCACACCCCGGAGGATTTGCTTCCGGATACGCAACCGGCGTACGTCGCGTCCTGGATCTACGTCTTCGGCATTCTCACTTTGTCCGCGCTCGCCATGATCATCGCCTCCGGCTTGGTGCTCACGCTTCGCGGTCCCTCGTGGTGGCATGTCTCGACAGTCGGTCACTATGTGAACTCCGTGCACCTGTGGAGCGTTGAGCTCTTCTTCCTCTTCATGGTCGTGCACCTCTGGGGCAAGTTCTGGATGGCCGCCTGGCGCGGCAAGCGCACAATGACCTGGATCACCGGTGCGCTCTCATTCCTGGTCTCCATCATCACCGGCTTCACCGGCTACGTGATTCAGGGCAACTTCGATTCGCAGTGGATCGCGACCCAGGGCAAGGATGGCTTCAACGCCACCGGCATCGGCGCCTACTTCAACGCCCTGAACACCGGCCAGGCCATCTTGCTGCACGTGTCGTTGCTGCCACTCGCCGTGGGCGCAATCGTTGTCGCACACGTACTGCTCGTGCGCACGCACGGTGTGGTCCCGCCGATTGACGCGGAGGAGATCAAATGAGCCTGCTTGAGAAGCAACGCAAGGTTGACGTCGTGAAGTGGTCCGGCGGCAAGCGTTCGTACGACTTGGTGAAGGAAGCGACGATCGCCTTCACCGTCGTTGCAGTGCTGGCACTGGGCCTGGCTGGCCTCTTCAGCTCGCCTGACGACAAGGCGCTCACCATGCAGTCGTGGGCCACGGATTCGCCTGTGGACTTCGCTGTGACGGCCACCGGCGAACTCGCTGGTAGCACGACGTCCGCTGGTTACGGGCCGCCCTACAACAGCGCTGCTGACGGACAGACCTTGTTCGGCGTTTCGCCGGCCAAGATCGTGGGCGTCAAGATCCCTGTGGATCCGGCAACCGACTTCGTCATCAACCCCTTGAAGCAATTGCATGATCCGGCGGTTGACTCCGCGGTGAGCACCTGGTCTGCGGCTACGGCTGACCAGCAGGCCAAGTGGGCGACCGCCTACGGTGATGCCTTGACCAAGGCCAATGCCGCGAGCGTCACCGATGCCAGTGGAACCTACGGCCCGGTGCCAGCAATCATCACCGGCCTGATGGGCATGGCCAAGTCGGGTGGCCTCGATGGTGCACTCACCACTGAGAACTCCAACCTGCCGACGGACTTCACCAAGCCCATGCTCTTCCTCGCGGACAGCGGCAGTTACTTCAGTGACAAGGCCACGGCCCAGCACCTGCAGGGTGATCAGATGGGCATGATGAACGAGACCGGTTCGTACCCCGGTCAGTCATGGCTGTGGCTGATGTCGTTGTGGTACCAGGTGGACCCCTTCAAGTCCTCGGACAACGCAGACCTGCAGATCTTCCTGCTGGTAGGCGTGCTGAGTCTGGGCTTCCTGTTGCTGCCGTTCATCCCAGGCGTGCGCCGGATCCCGTACCTGGTCCCCGTGCACCGCATCATCTGGCGCGATTACTACCGTCGTCACAAGTGATGAATTGACGAACACTGGCTCCGCGGCTTCGGCTGTGGAGCCAGTTTCGTTTCTGACACTGTGAGTACTTGAGTACCGGATGCGTCAGCGGGTTGCACCTTCCACGATCCAAGTGTCGCTGCCGGCGCGGCGCATCATGAGTGTGGCCCGCGTGGTCAGGAAGGCGATCATGGCGCACCACACGCCGACGACACCCAACTGCCAATGCAGTACTGCCCAGGCAATGGGCAGGAAGGTGCACATGGCCATGGTGAGGACAAAGGCGATGTACCGGCGGTCACCGCTGCCGATGAGCACGCCATCGAGCAGGAAGACGATGGCTGCAAGCGGTTGATGGACTCCCACTGCCAGCAGGCAGATGGTGATGAGGTGTTGCACCGTGGGATCCGAGCTGAAGAGCGCCGGCACCACCGGGGCAAGCAGCATGGTGAGCGCACCGACGACGATTCCGTAGCGAACGGACCAGCGCAGCAGTCGCCGCACCACCTCGTGCACGAGATGCCCTTGAGATGCACCAAGCCGCTTGCCCACCATGGCTTGCGCTGCGATGGCCAGCGCATCGAGCAGGTTGGAGAGCACATACCAAACGGAAAGCGACACCTGAAAGGCTGCGAGTTCCTGGTTGCCGAGCCGGGCCGCCACCACCGTGGTGCCCATGAGCACCACACGCAGGGTGATACCACGCCAGAGCAACGGCAGCCCCACCACCAGCGCCGCACCCAGACCACGTAGCCGTGTCGGCCGTATGGGAGCGTCGGTGACGCGCACATGCCGGGCGAGGGCCAAGGCGTAGGCCAGGAAGCCGATGCTTTCGGCGATACCCACAGCCAGTCCGGCTCCGAAGGTGCCGATGCGCAGCACGAACAGGAAGAAGGCGCACAATGCCATGTTGACGGACACCTGCATCACCGTGACCACGAAGGTGATGCGGGTGTCCTGCAGGCCACGGAAAAGCCCGATGGCCGCCATGCCTGCCATCATTCCGGGGGCGCCGAAGGCGGCTCCATGGATCCAGGCTGCTGCCTGCGGAAGGACGGCGTCGGAGACCCCGATCCAGGTGGAGAAGGTGGCCGCGCCCCACCACATGACGATCCCGACGCCGATCCCAAGCAGCAGTCCCAGGGCGATGTAGTCGATGCCGTCAGCAAGGGCAGCACTTTCCTGGTCAGCTCCGAAGCGCCGGGCCACCACACTGGTCGAGGTGTAGGCGAGGAAGTAACTGAGGCTGGTGGCCACTCCGAACACAGCGGCGCCGCCCGCGTAGGCCGCGAGGGCATGCGTACCTAGTGAGCCGATGAAGGCCGCATCGGTGAGCAGCAACAATGAGGGTGCGACGAGTGCGCCGAAGGCGGGCAGGGCCAGCCCAAGCACCTCCGCACTGAAGCCATGCAATCGCATCGCGCCATTGTGCCAAGCACAGCCGGCTGGAGGCGGCGGCGACCGTTCGCGGATTGGTCCTGAACGACTTTCTATCCACAGGCTGTGTGCGATCGCGTCGAGGGAATCTGGCGCCTGAGCCCGACTTGTCCACAGTTGACAGGAGGTTGACCACAGCTTGCCAACACCGGCCATGGGTCGGTCCACAGCCTTACCCACAGCCTTACCCACAGGCGTGCTCGCGCTTGTCAGACCCCGCAACTAGACATGGACAGGGAGGAAATCGCATGAGCATTGTCGAGTTTCCGGTTGGCACCGACATGTCACCGGATCGTCTGCCCCCGCAGGATCTCGCCGCCGAAGCATCTGTGCTGGGCGCCATGATGCTCAGCAAGGACGCCATTGCCAATGTGGTGGAAGTGCTGCGCGAACATGACTTCTACAAGCCCTCCCATGCCACGATCTTCCAGGTCGTCATCGACCTCTATGGCAGAGGTGAACCCGTCGATGCGCTCACCGTGTCCGCTGAACTCAACCGCCGAGGTGAGTCCGCGCGCGTCGGTGGAGCCCCCTACTTGCACACGCTGGTGCAAGGCGTTCCGACGGCGGCCAACGCGGCCTACTACGCGGAGATCGTGCATGAGCGCGCCATCCTCCGGCGCTTGGTCGAAGCGGGAACGCGCATCGTGCAGATGGGATACGCAGGTCACGGCAATATCGACGATGTCGTGGATCGTGCCCAGGCCGAGGTGTACGACGTCACCGATCGCCGGGCGTCCGACGACTACAAGCCGCTGTCCGAACTCATGGGTGATGCCCTCACTGAGATCGAAGCCATCGGCAACCACGGCGGTGAACGCGTAGGCGTTCCCACCGGTTTCGAGGATCTCGATCGACTCACCAACGGCCTGCATCCTGGTCAGCTCGTCATCATCGCCGCGCGTCCTGCCATCGGCAAGTCCACGCTGGCCCTGGATTTCGCACGAGCAGCCAGTATCGGCAACGGCCTGACCTCGGTCTTCTTCTCGCTGGAAATGGCGCGCAATGAGATCGTCATGCGTTTGCTGTCAGCAGAGGCTGGTGTGTCACTGCACAACATGCGCTCGGGCCAGATGAATGATGCCGACTGGCAGAAGTTGGCGCGCAAGATGGCGGCAGTGTCCGAGGCACCGCTCTATATTGATGATTCACCCAATCTCACCATGATGGAAATCCGCGCCAAAGCCCGTCGCCTCAAGCAGCGTCACAACCTCCGGCTCATCGTGCTTGACTACATGCAGCTCATGACCTCCGGCCGAAAGGTGGAGAGTCGGCAGCAGGAAGTCTCGGAGTTCTCACGTCAGCTCAAGCTGTTGGCCAAGGAGTTGGAAGTCCCTGTCATCGCCCTATCGCAACTCAACCGCGGGCCGGAACAGCGCACTGACAAGAAGCCCATGCTCGCCGATCTCCGTGAATCCGGTTCGCTGGAACAGGACGCTGACGTCGTCGTGCTCATCCACCGTGACGACGCCTATGACCGGGACTCACCGCGTGCCGGCGAGGCGGATCTGATTGTGGCCAAGCACCGCAACGGCCCAACCTCCACCGTCACCGTCGCCTTCCAGGGTCACTACTCACGCTTCGTGGACATGGCCCGGGGGTAGTGGCCATGGCTGTAGGATCCCGATTTAGTTGATCAAATCCCGATGTACTTGATCACGCGGTGATCAAATCCCAGTCATCTTGATCAATCCCGACAAATCACCGATTCCCACGCTGCCCGCCAC
>JAKAIC010000023.1 GCA_021814565.1 Actinomycetes bacterium
TCCGAGGCGCAGCAGCGTCAGTGTGAGTTCTGACAAACGTCACCTCACGTGGAATTCGATGACCGCGGGACCGATCGTGATGGTTGTGTCGTGATCCAGCGCGACTTCGGTGATGCGCTCCTTGTCTATCCAGGTGCCATTCGTGGACCCGCAATCCCGCAGCACGATGGGCATGGACAGCACGATCTCCGCGTGATGGCGGGAGACACCGGCATCGTCGATACGGATATCCACATCGGTGCCGCGGCCAATCCGTGTGGTGTGTCGCGTCAGTGGATGGATGTAGCCGTCCACGATCAGATGCGGTCCACGGCGACTGGTTTCCTCATCCTCCGGCTTGTCGGCTCGGGCTTCGGTGCGCACGCGGAAGAGTCCGGTGTTGAGCGCGGGGTCTTCACTGAATCGCACCGCGGCACTGCCGATGAGCTGGCATTGCTGCTCCATCGCGTATTCCGACACCACATTGGCAAGCTCAGTGCACAGGGGAGCCTCGAAGGCCATCAGGCGTTCGAAGTCGCGGGAGGAGAGATCGATGGTGAAAAGGTTGGGAACCACATTGCGTGTGGCGCCGACAGTGACCACATGGTCATCAAGTTCACGCTGCAGGGCGGCAGCAAGCTCCACCGGCTGCACCTCAGCTTTGAAGGCGCGAGCGAATGCGCCGTTGACCAATTGATCGAGCCGCTGCTCGAATCTGTCCAACAATTGCACGGCTGCCTCCCATCGGAATGCTAGTCGCCGTCTCCCGTGGGCATGGATGCGACAATGCGCCAATGACCTCGATGACGACGGACGTGCTGGTGGTCGGTGCTGGCCCAGCCGGCTCCGCTGCGGCCGTCTGGGCGGCCCGAGCCGGTCGTGAAGTCGTGCTGATCGACGCCGAACACTTCCCACGGGACAAGACCTGCGGCGACGGGCTCACCCCCCGGGCCATCGCCCAACTGCAACTTCTGGGGATGCGTGATTGGCTTCGGTCGCGTCCCCGTAACCGCGGCATTCGCATGATCGGGTTCGGCACGGAACACGATGTTTTGTGGAACGGCCCCCATCTGCCGGACTTCGGAAGCGCCGCACCGCGCACCGAGTTCGATGAGGCTGTCCGTCAAGTGGCCGTGCATAGCGGAGCGCGCTTCCATGGAGGGGTGCGCGCGGTCGGTACGACACGGGATGCGCAGGGTCGGGTGGAGGCGGTGAGCGTGACCGGACTCCCCGGTGTCACCGAGATCCGCTGCCGATCGCTCATCGTTGCGGACGGGGTGCGGTCACGTCTGGGTGGCAGCCTGGGACGGGTCTGGCATCGTGACACCGTGTACGGCGTTGCTGCACGCGCTTACGTTCGCAGTACCCGGCATGATGAACCGTGGATCACCTCACACCTCGAACTGCGCGATGAGCAGGGCCAGACAGTGGCTGGCTACGGCTGGCTGTTCCCACTCGGCAACGGCGAGATCAACCTGGGCGTGGGCTCGCTGGCCACACAGGGACAGCCAGGCAAGGTGAACCTGCACGCCCTGCTGCGCCAGTACGGTGCCACCCAGCGCACAGCCTTCGGCCTGGGCGAGGAACTGCGTGCGGAGGCGTCCGCCATGCTGCCCATGGGGGGTGCCGTCACGAATGTGGCCGGTCCCAACTGGATGCTTATCGGTGATGCGGCTGCCTGCGTGAATCCGCTCAACGGTGAAGGCATCGATTACGGGCTTGAGACCGGGCGCCTGGCGGCCGAGGTGCTGGCGGCCCCTGACCTCGCCTCACTGTGGCCGAGCCTGCTCCGCGAGCACTATGGCGACACCTTCTCCGTGGCCCGGCGCCTTGCGGCGCTGCTCACTTACGACTGGTTCCTGCCCGTGTTCGGACCCATCGGTATGCGCTCTGGTCGCATGATGGCGGTGGCGGCTCGAGTCATGGGCAATCTGGTCACTGACCAGGATCGCGATGTGGTGGCGCGGGCCTGGCGTCTGGCAGGTACCGCCTCACGTCGCATCGATGCGCGTCCGCTCTGGAACTGATCATTGGTCGTTGCTGGAGCGCTGCTTCCGCTGCTTCCGCTGTTTCCAGGTGACGTACGCGAACCCGATCATGATGATGATCGAGGTGTTGGAGTGACTGAGGAAGGAATTCTCGGCGAAGATGGCGAAGGAACCGGCAGTGATGCCGACGCCGGCGAAGATGAGCATGCGTGTGGAGCCCATGTAGCTGGGGTGACGCCAATGGATCGACAGGTCTGCGGTCATGAGTGAGGTGGTCATGGCGCAGGCCGCGCCGATGACGTAGCCGAAGATGAGATCCGACACCCAATGCGTGTCCCGTGCCCATGAACTCACAGCCACGACCACGCACAGTGCGCCGATCACAGTGGTGCCGAGGTAACGCCATTTCACGCGCGATGCGAACATGGCCATGATGCCGAGCGCCGCTGCCGCACCGAGGTTGGCAGTGTGGCCCGAGGGGTAGGCACCGATGCCGATCCACTGGGTGTTGAAGAATTCCGGATGCCCTGGATCCTCGCGCGGTGTGGGTCGGAAGGTGATGATCTTCATGAAGCCGGTGGCGCCGTTGGTCATGATGAGCGTCCAGACCGCGGTGATCGGCGGATGCATGTCGCGCCGTCGGATGGCTAGCCAGATGCCGGCGCCCAGCGTGAAGGGATAGACGATGCTGCGCAGCCCCGGCTTCTCCGTGACACGCGCAATCTCGTTGATGATGGGGTGGGAATGCCACATGCCCAGCACCAGACGGATGTCGATGGCGTTGAAGATTCCCGTGAGCAGCAGCGCCGTGCCCACCACATACACGATCCAGGTCCACTTGGTGTAGCGGATGAGCTTGCGGCGCTGGGAGGGGCGGAGCACGACATAGGGGTGCGTGAGGGGTTCCTCAGGCACCGTCATCGCATACTCCGCACTCCGCTCTAGGGAAGCGGCAGGGAATTATCCCATGTCCGGCGGCGGCGTCCCCTCTTCAGTCGTCCGCGGAATCCTGTGAGTCCTCGGAGCTGCCTGCCGGGTGCGGGGAGTCGCTTCCCGAAACCTTGATCGTGGGCAGCGGTTGCGCTGCCGAGGCCCTGATTTCGAGCCCGCCGGTGGCGGATGTCCTGGTGTGCTCCGCCCGCGGGCTGGGACTGTTGCTCGGTGTGGGCTGCGTTGCTCGGCGGGTGGGTACGCGCACGGCGGGGCGCTTGGCGGGTGTGGCTTCCCTCGCCTCAGGCGTGGGAGCCTGCGTTGGCAGGCTGGGGGCTGCTGACGCCTGCACCACCCGCAACGAGCGCTCGGCAACCGTGTGCGCCGAGGTGGCGTTCTGGATGGCCCAGGCTGCCGAGCCGATCCCCAGCAGGATGGCAGTGGCGGCTCCCACGACGGCCACCCGTGCGAGCCCCGCGTCCGTGCGTCCGAGAAGGCCCTTCATGGCAACAGGTTACGACCAGTGAGCCCGCTGTGGTCGAGGTTACGGTAAAGCGCGAGCCAAACCTCGTCCTCGGAAACCGTGTGGGTCGGCACAGCACCTTGCCACGCGTGTAAGCATTCGTTCATGCTCCTATTGGTGGTTGAGGACGACGCGGCGATCTACGAACCGCTGGTTGCCGCGTTGCGGCGCAACGGCTTCGAGGTCCATCACACACGGCTCGGTGCTCAGGCCGTGGGCATGGTGCGCGACCACAATCCGGACGTCATGTTGTTGGACCTGGGCCTTCCCGACTTCGAGGGCCTGGAAGTCCTGAAGCAGGTTCGCCGCATAAGTGACGTCCCCATCATCATCGCAACCGCTCGTGGCGACGAGACTGATCGCATCGTCGGCCTGGAACTGGGCGCCGATGACTATGTGGTGAAGCCCTATTCGGTGCGGGAGTTGGCGGCACGCATCCGGGCCATCAGCCGGCGCCGACGCACCGAACAGCAGATGGGCACCGAACGGCTGGTGGTGGATCGGAGTCGTCGACGAGTGCAACTGGACGGGCATGAAGTGGAACTCACGGCCAAGGAGTTCGAGTTGCTCGCGGTACTGGCCGAGGAGCCCGGGCGCGCGGTGACGCGGCAGGAGTTGTTTTCGCGGGTTTGGGACCCGGTATGGGTGGGCTCTGGGAAGTCCCTCGATGTGCATGTGGCAACGCTGCGACGCAAGCTCGGTGACAGCTCGCTCATAGAGACCGTGCGTGGAGTCGGGTACCGGTTGGCCAGCTCGTGACCAAACGCCTTGTCATCGTCATGACGCTCATCGCCGCGTCAGTCGCGATGGCCTTGGCGCTTCCGCTTGTCGGCCTGGTGGTGGCGTCGGAACGCTCTGCGCTCATCAATGAATTGCAGGTGGAGGCACTGGCCACGGCTTCGCTGCTCTCCTCGCAGCCGCAGTCGCAATGGCCGGCGACCGTCGCAGCAGCGCCCTCACGACCCAACGAGCGCGTGGTGGTGGTGAACGCCCACCTCGACCTCATCGCCGACAGTGACCGGAGCAATCTCGATCGCAGTTTCAATCGGCCGGAGATCCTGCGAGCCCTCAGCGGTGTCATGTCATCGGATATCCGTCCCTCCAGGACGCTGGGCACGGACCTGCGCTTCGTAGCCGCACCCATTGTGAAGAACGAGAAGATCATTGCCGCCGTGCGTTACTCGCTGCCGGAGAATGCCGTGCAGGCGGCGGTGCATCGCACAGAATGGTCGCTCGCGCTGTTCGTGGGAGCCGTGACCTTGGTGGCCGGCATCATTGCCTGGCTTATCGCCTCCTCGATCGCGGCGCCCGTCCGCGGCCTGGCCGATCTGGCGGGACGCCTGCACGGGGATCTGGGGCTGCGGGCACGCGAGGACCAGGGACCGGTCGAGGTGCAGGCCGTGGCCCACGCGTTGAATCAGACGGCGGAACGGTTGCAGGCGCTGGTGCGTCGCACGGAACGGGTGGCTGCTGATGCCTCCCATCACCTGCGCACACCACTCACGGGTATCCGCATCCGGCTGGAGGGCATCGAGGACATGGCCGAGGACCCCGACCTGGCGCAGGAAGCGCATCATGCACTGGAGGAGGTGGATCGCCTCGCCCACCGTATCGACGAGGTACTGGCGCTCGCCAAGAGCGATGAGCTGCCCAAGGAGCTCATCGATGCCACGCAGGAGACGCGCGGCCGCATCCATCAATTCGAGGCCATTGCGCAGGATCACGGCCTGGTGCTGCTCTCCCAGATCGATGACGGGGCCATGGTGCGGGTGGAGGCCGGTGCGATTCCGCGCCTGATCGACGAACTCCTGGGCAATGCGGTGAACTACGCCAAGACCACGATCGGGGTCACGCTGGAGACCGGCGCCGAGACGGTGACGCTGATCGTGGAGGACGATGGGCCCGGGGTGCCGGAATCGGAACGGCAGCGCATCTTCGAACGCGGCATGCGTGGCAGTGCTGCCATCGAGGGCGGCACCGGCCTGGGGCTGGCCATGGTGCGAGACACCGTTCGCGCGCAGCACGGAGACGTGACGGCGGAAGTTGGCGATCTGGGTGGACTGGCCGTACGCATCCGTTTGCCGCGGGCCTGAGCCGGCAGCTCACAAGCTCTTCAGCGCGCATTTGCCGGCGTCTGAAAGCATTGGGGCACAACCGCGGGAGCAGCCATGACCACCAAGCAGCAGCCTGAACTTCCACAACGCACGATTGCGCTGGTTGCTCACGACCACAAGAAGCAGGAACTGCTGGACTGGGCGGAGTACAACAGGGGCACGCTTGCGCAGCACAACCTAATCGCCACCGGTACCACGGGCCGCCTGCTGGCGGAGCGCCTGGACCTGCCGGTGGCGCGACTGCTCTCCGGGCCCCTCGGCGGTGACCAGCAGGTGGGTGCACTCATTGCCACCGGGCAGGTCGATCTGCTGGTGTTCTTCTGGGATCCCCTGTCGCCGCAACCCCATGATCCGGATGTGAAGGCATTGATGCGTCTTGCCACCGTCTGGAACACACCCATGGCCTGGAACCGATCTACTGCGGATTACCTTGTGTCTTCACCGCTTTTCGGTGCTGAATACGAACCCACGCGGCCGGACTTCGCGGCCCACGACACACGGAGCATGCCGGCATGATCGACGAATTGGCCGTACGGGCGCGGGGCGTCATCAAGTCCTACGGGGCCGTTCATGCTTTGCGCGGTGTTGATCTCGATATCCGGCGCGGTGAGTGCGTCGCCCTGCTCGGCCCCAATGGTGCCGGCAAGACCACCATGACCGAGATTCTTGAGGGATTCCGTATTCGCAACCAGGGCGAGGTAACCGTGCTGGGAGTTGATCCCGAACATGGGAATCTGCAATGGAAGGCGCGCTTGGGCATGGTGCTGCAGAGCAGTGCCGACCTCAAGGAACTGAGCGTCGCGGAAGCTGTGCGCCATTTCGCACAGATCTATCCACACCCCGCGAATGTCGACGAGGTCATCGAAGTGGTGGGCCTGCACGAGAAGCGGAACACCTATGTGCGCAAACTCTCCGGCGGACAACGGCGACGCCTCGACGTCGCACTCGGCATCATCGGTCAACCGGAGTTGCTGTTCCTCGATGAACCGACCACGGGCTTCGATCCCGAGGCGCGGCGACAGTTCTGGACGCTGATTGAGGGCCTCAAGGCCAAGGGTGTCACCATCCTGCTCACCACGCACTATCTCGACGAAGCCGACCGGCTGGCTGACCGCGTGGCCATCATCGCCGCGGGCGTGGTGCTGGCAGATCGCACACCGTCGAGCCTGCGTGCCGACGCCATGCGCACCGCTACCGTCAACTGGGTTGAGGGTGGTGTGGCTCGCAGCGAGCAGACCGAACATCCGACGGCGCTGATGCGGGAACTGATGGCCCGCTTCGAGGATGAGGTACCGGAGTTGAGTGTCGTGCGACCATCGCTGGAGGACGTTTACTTGCACCTCACCGGTGAAGCCAGCGAACGCGAACGCGATGCGGCACCTGCGGATGGCGCCGTGACGTCGGCAGAGGTGGCGTCATGAGGTGGTTGCTGCGCCTGGGCTGGCTGCGGACCGTCGTGGAGCTCAAGCAGTTGGTACGCCATCGCGAAATGGCCTTCTGGACGCTCATGTTCCCAGTGGTGCTCATGGTGATCTTCGGATCCGTGTTCGGCCAGCAGAAGTTGGGACCCACGGGCGTCACCTTCGCGCAGTACTTCACCGCGGGCATGATCGCGAGCGGCGTGCTGTACACGTCGTTCCAGAACCTTGCGATCGGCATGCCGCAGGAGCGTGAGGAGGGAACACTCAAGCGCCTGCAAGGTGCGCCCATGCCCAAGGCCGCCTATTTCCTGGGCAAGATCGGTCTGGTGTTCGTCACCTACGTGGGGCAGACGGCCGTACTCATCGCCGTCGGTGTCGCCTTCTACGGCATCAACATCCCGACTGGTTTCGACACCTGGTGGCGCTTCACCTGGATCTCGGTACTCGGCCTCGTCTCCTGCACATTGCTGGGGATCGCCTTCTCGACTGTGCCGTCATCTGGCCGCACAGCCTCAACCGTGGTGTCGCCGATCGTGCTGGTGTTGCAGTTCACCTCCGGCGTCTACTTCATGTTCCGGGATCTTCCTCACTGGATGCAGCAATTTGCGGCCTTGTTCCCATTGAAGTGGTTGACCCAGGGGATGCGCAGCGTCTTCATGCCCAGCCAGGCCGCGTCCTTGGAGACCACCGGCAGCTTCGAAGTCGGGCGTACAGCGGCCGTGCTGCTGCTCTGGCTCGTGATTTCCATGGTGATGGCGTCGACGCTCTTCCGCTGGCAGCGGCGCAGCGAACGCTGACCCGAGTCGGGCACCGGCGCCTTCCCTGACAAGGAAATCTGCCTTCACGGCAGGTTTCCCGTGCACGGACAAGCAAATCTGCTGCTGCCGGCTCTGGCGCGTGTCGTCAGGCGCTGGCGAAGGGGGCGCGCAGGGTGGGCAGGATGTGGTCGCGTTTCTTGATGAAGGCACCCAGTGCGATGACGCCGTACAGCGCAGAGATGGCGAGACGTCCAGTGGTGCCCGGCACCGCGAACTGGATGACGAACAACCCGAGCAGCAGCCAGGCGCTGGTTCGAGAGAAGCGCAGCGCCAGAATGAGCGCGACCCCCATCAGTGTCTGGGCTGCCGTCAGCAGGATCTCCTCGAACTGACGCGAGTCGAGCGGCAGGCCACTCCAGCCTCCTCCGCCGATGGCACGCGCGATCGGCAGGGAGCCGATGAGCAGCGTCCACTGATTGACCTTGGCGGAAATGAGCATGCTCACGGCGTTGGCCGCGTTGCCACGAACGGCGAAGACGATGGCGACGATGAACTCCGGTGCTTCGGAAGCCAGCGGTGCCAGCCATTGCACCAACAGGAACTCGTCGATTCCGAATTGCTTGCCCGTGGCCACCAGACTGTCCGCGAAGGGCTGTGCGCTGAGCAGGATGACGATGGCCGCGACGGTGAACATGCTGACGATGGCGATGCGCCTCGTGCGCGGGGGAAGCATGGCCAGGCTGGCGGAGAGCCCGATCAGTTCCGGCTCCTCCACCTCACCCTGTGCGACGCGGAAGAGGTAGTAACCGAACCATGCAAGCAGCGCGACCGCCAATGGCACGGTGATGCTGGAGGTGATGGGCGCGACGAAGGCGATGATGCCAGCGACCATCAGGAATCCCAGTTCTACGCGACTTCCGGACTCCAACTCCAGTGCCACCATGGGGGTGGACGTCTTGCGGGCAGCCATGATGCCCAGCAAGACCACCAGCGGCCAGCCCAGGCCCATGAGCAGGCGGTTGGAACCGGTCATGTTGGCGGCGGCGTAGGCGGCGTACGCGTGGTCATGCCCTGACGTGTATGCGAAGTACAGGTCGACGGCATATTCGGGCAGCACTGCAATGAGCGCCAGCACCGCAATGGCGAGACCACCAGCGATGTCCATTTCCGCGGTCTCCGCCGCCCAGGCCAGCATGAACGATGCGCCCACGACGGCCGCGCCGAACATGAGCAGCGACACGAAGGGCGCAGGCGTGGCCGCGGTGACGCGGGCGATGATCGCCGGCAGCACCACTACTGCAACGATGAAGATCCCTTGAAAACGGCGCACCAATGACCCCCTCGGTCGCGACCGAGCGTAATCGCTGCGGTCTGCAGCTTCAGGCGCTCGGGGCCTTGGCCCGCGGATCGAGCATGGCGAGCATCATTCGCGTCGGTTCCAGCGCGAGCACGGTGTGAGGCTCACGGGCGGCCATGGTGATGACACCACCGGCACGCAGCGTGTGCGTATCACCGCTTGCGGTGATCTCCAGGGCACCGTCCAGCACGGTGATGAGAACCGGCATGGCTGCGGTGTGCTCGGACAATTCCTCGTTGGTGTCGAAGGAGAACAGGACAATGCGTGCGCCTTCGTTGGTCATAACCGTGCGCGACACGGTCGCCTGCTGATTGACGGTGATGAGCGAGGAGAGGTCTTCGATGTACTGAGCCATGTGGCGAAGCCTGACAGGTTCCCGATTTGCCGTAGCGACGCGGTGTCGCTTGGACGTTCATGGGGTGCGAATGCGACGGCCTCACAATGGATTCACAGGCCCTGTTCGACTTCTTGCAATTGCTGGACGAACCATGGAAGTTCCTTGCCGGCTCCGCAGATGTTGCCATGGCAGCGTTCGGAACGACCGAAAGGAACGGTGAACCAATGAACACCCGTACAAAGATCGCGGCAAGCGGCCTCGTCATCGCTGCCCTCGCTGCCTCCACGGCCCCCGCCTTCGCCTCCAACAAGTCGGTATCCACCAAGGCCAACATCCACTCACGCCAAATGCACGGCCTGCCAAGGCACCATGTGGGTCCGCTGGCGGCACTTGTGGCTGCCGGCACCATCACCCAGGCCAACGCCGATGCGGTGGAGACCGCGACCCGCACCGCCATGCACTCTGCAGAGACAGCCAATTTCAAGGCGGCGCTCGCCGCGCTGGTCGCCAACAACACGATCACCCAGGCTCTCGCCGATGCGGCAACCGCGGCACTGCCGTCGGCCACAGCCCCCATGCGGATGCATGACCATCTCATCTTCGCCAGCTGGACGATTGCCCAGCGCAGCGCGCTGCACACCTGGCTGGAGGCCAATCCCATCGACCGGGCGGCCATTGGCAAGGCGGCTGTTGCCCAGTTGGTCACCGCAGGCACGTTGTCTCAGGCGCAAGCCGACGCCGTCAATGCGGCGCTGGCCGCCTTCCCCGCCCGTGGAATGAGCCCGGAACGGGGCATGCACCCCGAGTGGGGCATGGGCCCGGACGGTGGTCGCAGAGGCGGTATGGGTGAACATCGAGGCCAGGGCCGGCATGGTGGTCACCGTCAGGGCACAAGCGGCACAACGCCGAACGCCTGATCCATCGGCAACACCCAGCAAGGGCTGCGAGCACAACGCTCGCGGCCCTTCGCTGTTGTACGACGAATAGCCTTGCCCGTATGCGAACTGTCGTCGTCCGCTGCCGACAAGGTGGTGCCGCTGCCGGACGACGTCGACGACGTGACGGCTGTGGCGCTGCTCATGCAGGGCGTGACCGCGCACTACCTGGCCACGGACACCTTCGTCGTTCAGCCCGGTGACGTGGCGCTGGTGCATGCAGCCGCGAGAGGCGTGGGCCAGTTGCTCACACAGCTCGTCAAGCTCAGTCAGCAACTCCAAATACATCCCCCCGGCCAGCGAGGGAGCTGTAACTGCGCCGGCCCGCTATCGGTCGCCCTTGCCCAAATTGCACGATTCGCAAAGGACTTGAAGGTTGTCGATTGACGTCTTGCCCCCACGCGCAAACGCGAGCACATGGTCAACGTGCAGTACGCAGGCCACATCCGTCGCCGGCGAGCGCCCGCAGGCGACGCATCGGAATCGGTCTCGTCGGAGGACTTGGTAGCGAATGCCCAAGGGAATGTGACGAGAGTCCTCCTGCCTTGGCTTGGGTTGTCTTGGATTACTTGCAGTCTGTGCGGTGTCAGGTGTTTCGCTGACGACGGCGAGATCCGCACCTATCTGCTGGGTGAAAGCAAGCTTGGCGCTACCCCAAGTTCCGTACTTCGCCGCGTATGCGCCCGACGAGATGCGCGAAGGCGGCAGGTCCATCTCAGCGAAGGTTGGAGGGCGGCCATAGTGCGTCCAGACGGCGAGGAGGTTCTCGGTGTAGTCCGTATCTGTCCAGCGCCTTCCGCGCGCCGAAAGGCTGAGTCCCGCGGCTTCCAGAGCCGCGGCCCATGATCCGAATCGATTGCGAAGGACCTTCTCACTCACGAGGTTGGAATGCTCGCGTAGATCCACCCGGCGAAGCGTGGATCGGGAAAGCAGTTGGGCGATGCGCTGAAGTTCAAGAACCACATCGGCTTGCGTGAGCGACCTTCCGGGTTGATCGCGCATCCGGTCCGTAGTTCGTTTGCCCAGACTTTGGGCCTGCAATCCCGCGCGTTCCAATGCCCGCGCCCAGCCTCCCAAGCGGCGTACCACGGTTGAAGAGTCGGCGCGACCGAACTTGTCGTACTTGGCGCGCGTCAGTGGTTCACTGGGCATGAGCGCAGCGACACGGCGCAGGTCGTCAAGGATCGAGTCATCGTCGTAGGCAAGGAGGCGATTCATCTCGATGCGCATGCAAACCCCCGGTCCCGTTGAGGCAAGTTTGGCTCGATTCTGCCAGCGAGACGGGCGACACGCGCGGGAGGCCATGGCCGGGGCCCGCGCGTCTTGACTTGAATCCGATCAGTACGCCTCCGCCGCAATCGCGCAGTATGGCAATGGAATTCGCGTTCGGCGCTCCATTGGCCGCACCGGCGTGTGCTGGGACAACGCGGTCGCCGAATCATTCTTCGCGTCGTTGAAGAACGAGATGTACTACCGGCGCAGTTTCCCCACGAGGGCACGCGCACGCTTCGCTGTCGCGGAATACATCGAGGTGTTCTACAACCGTCAACGCATGCACTCAACACTTGGCTACCGAACCCCCGCCCAAGCCCTCGCCGACCACCGGCGCGACGCGCAAGCGGCCTAACCACCAAGAGAAATCACGAGGACACGTCCAAGATCATTGACACACCCCACAAGCACCGCAGGCTTTGTGGAATGGCTTGGTAAGTGCAGTTCAAACCGCATTCACGGACGGCATGCACAATGCGCTGCACATCGCTGGAGGCGTCGCTCTGGCCGGCGCAGTGCTTGTTGCGATACTCGCCCCACGCCATCCCGGTTATATGGCCTCATCCGAACACGCGCTGCTCTAAGCAGAACGCCTTGTTGATGTCACCGACGCAATACTTACGTTGCACGATACTGTCTCTAAGCGTTAGTATCGTTTCGTGATACGATCCTTCAAGGATGGGCGAACCGAGAAGGTCTGGAATCGCGAGCCAGTGCGAGCATTCGGGCCGGTCCTGCAGCGGGCAGCACAGAAGAAGTTGCGTCTCATCAACGCTGCGTCGATGTTGGACAGCCTGCGAGTTCCGCCTGGCAATCGGCTTGAGAAGCTAAGTGGGAACCGCGCAGGTCAGCACTCGATACGCATCAACGATCAATACAGAATCTGTTTCGTATGGACAGAGGGCGGCGCGGAAGCTGTTGAGATCACCGACTATCACTGAAGGGAGCGCCATCATGAAGAAGGCACACGCACCAATCACACCGGGCGAGATCTTGCTCACCGAGTTTCTGGAACCACTTGGCATCAGCCAGTACCGTCTCGCTCAGGCGACCGGCCTCCCCCAGACGCGCATCAGCGAGATCGTGCGCGGGAAGCGCGCCATCACCACCGACACTGCGTTGCGGTTGTCGAAAGCTCTCGGTGTTGACGACCGCTTTTGGATCAACATCCAGACCGATTACAACCTCGAAATGGAACGCGACCTGCACTCTGAGCAACTTGCGAAGGTGACCCTGCTCGTTGCCAGCTGATCAGGTTGCTCGCTAGCGGAGTGCCTCCATGCAGTCCATGGCTCAGGCGGGCTCTGTGGTTACGACCGGTGGATCCGCGCGACCGTAACTGGAGGGGGGCAGTCTCCACAGACGCAAAGAGCGGCCACGCCGGGCCGCTCCCCTTCCCTTGTGCGCGAGAGGGGAGTTGAACCCCTACACCCTTGCGAGTACTGGCACCTGAAGCCAGCGCGTCTGCCTATTCCGCCACTCGCGCGTGCTGCCCGGAGGCAACGCTGGAAGTTTAGGGGACGGGCAATGGTGGTGGGAAATGCGCGTACGCTGTGCCAACAACGCGCGGGAGCCAACAGGCTGAGAGGGCGAAAGCCGACCGCATGAACCTGTCCGGTTAATTCCGACGTAGGGAGCGAAATGTCCGTCCACAAGCACCTCACCTTCTCTGACCAGTTCAGCCTCTGGGGCTCGCTGGCGGTCACCCTCACCATCCCCGCGGCCGCGGTCTTCGTGGTCAATCCGCTGGGCGACAAGCCCTTGGGCACCGCTGCCGCCATCACCTCCATCGTGCTCGGCACGGTGGTCGGCTCCCTGCTGTTGGGCGGGGTGGCCCTCATCGGGCAGCGCAGCGGCCGCCCCACCATGAACATGTTCGGTGGCATTCTGGGTGCCCGCACCTCCTGGCTGCCCACGGTGCTCAACATCGCGCAGTGCCTGGGCTGGGCGGCCATCGAGGTGCTGGTCATGACGGAGGCCGCCACCTCCCTCACCTCGCATGCGCTGCGACCCATGTGGGCGGTCCTCAGCGGCGGCATTGCCCTGATCATGGCGTTGCGTCCGGTGCGTGCCATCAAGGCATTGCGCAAATACCTGGTGGCCCTGGTCGTCATCGCCACGGTGGTGCTCATCATCGGATTGCTGCAGCGCGGTGTGCACACGGTCGACAGTGGATCCTGGTACGGCTTCTGGCCCTCCTTCGACATCGTCATCTCACTGCCCGTTTCCTGGGCGCCGCTGGTGGCCGACTACAGCCGTCACGGACGTGATGAGCGTGGTGCCTTCCTGGGCACGGCTGCAGGCTTCGCAAGTGCGGGCATCGTCTATTTCCTTATGGGATTGCTGGCGATTCTGACGCTCAATGGGGCGGCAAGTGCCACCATGGCCACCCAGTTCATCCCCGCCCTGCTGGCGGTTCCTGCCGGCGTCATCGCCCTCATCATCCTGCTGGTGGACGAGGTGGATGAAGCCTTCGCCAACATCCATTCCACCGCCGTGAGCATCGAGAACCTCACGCACCGCCTGCCCCGGGCCTGGGTGGCAGTGGCGGTGGCCGTGCTGGCCATTGCGGCCGCGCTCTTCAGCGACCTCATGTCCTATGAGTCCTTCCTGTTCGTCATCGGTGCTGTCTTCGTGCCGCTTACCGGGGTTGTGCTCACCTGGGTGTTCATCGGTTGCCGCGGCCACTTCCTGCCCGCTGAGGCTACGCCCTGGTTGCTCCTGCCCTGGGGTCTGGGCCTCGCCACCTACCAGCTGCTGGCGCCCGGTTTCGCCCCCGGTTGGAGCGACCTGTGGAATGCGCTGCGCGGCAGCTTGGGCATCACCACGGTGACCAGCTCGGCCTCCTTGGCCGCACTGCTCGTCGCAACCATCGGGACCCTGGTGGTGGTGGGGTTGCGGCACCCGGCACGGGCAGCGGAGGCGGCTCGGGCGCGGCTCGACGCCACCGTCTGAGCCGGGAAATCAGGCTCCAGACACAAAAGGTCCGGCCGCCGTCGACGGGGGATGCGACAGCGACCGGATGGCTGAACGATAGAAAACCGACCCCCCAAATGCAACGTTCTTTGCCACGGAGCGCCCGTTAGTAAAGGAGTATTTACCAAACTCCCACATTTCGGCGCTTCCTGCGACTCTAGAGTCGGGTTTTGCCATGGCGCGAACCTGCCGCAGCGCCGGTTCCGAAGTCAGGTTCAGCGTCGGTGCCCACGCCTTTGCTACCTCTCTCGGGCGCTCACCCCGGCCACCTGGCAGCCTGATCATTCCGATCGGACGAACACCGAACATGCCCCTCCGAACTGGATGCCGGACTCCGCGTAGGCTCCGCTCATGCCCCAGACGACCGTCGTTGAAATCGTGTTGGCCGTCGTCACCGTACTGGCGCTGAGTCTCGCCCTGCTTGCGCACTTGCGCCTGCGCCGGCTTACCCGTGACCTGTTGCTCGCCCGATCATCGGACAGCGAACAGTCCATCGTCGAGTCGGTGGCCAGCCAGGTGCGTCAGGTACAGGCGCTGGGCCAGGAGTTGGAGCAGATGCAGCAGTCGCTCGCCACCGTTCGCCGCGATGTCGCGGCCGCCCTGCGGCACGTCTCGGTGGTGCGCTTTGATGCCTTCGGCGACATGGGCGGACGACTCTCCTTCTCCGCAGCCCTGCTGGACGACAACGGGGACGGCATCCTGCTCACCACCATTCACGGCCACACCGAGTCCCGCATGTATGTGAAGTCTGTCAGCCACCGCAAGGCTGAGGGCCGGCTCTCGGCTGAGGAGCTCGAGGCCATCAACACCGCAAGCCCGATCGGCTGACCATGAGGCGCCTTGGCTTCTTCGGCCCGCGGGGCACTTTCACTGAACAGGCACTGCTCAGCATGCCCATCGCCGGCGACGCTGAGCTCATCGACTACAAGACGGTGGCTGCCACACTTGATGGCGTGCGCTGCGGTGAAGTCGATGCCGCCTTGGTGCCCTTCGAGAATTCCGTTGAAGGCTCGGTGTCCGCAACCCTTGACGAACTCGCCTACGGGGAGCCGCTCGTAATCGTTGATGAGGTGGCACTGCGCGTGGAATTCGCGCTCATGGTGCGTCCAGGCACCGAACTATCCGACATCACCTTGTACACCACACATCCGCACGCCTACGCGCAGTGCCGTGATTGGTTGGCCGCCGCATTGCCGGACGCCCACTTCTCGCCAGCGCTCTCCAACGCCTCCGCTGCAGTGGAAGTGGCAGATCCGGCCTCGCGCTTTCAAGCCGCGATCGGCCCACGCATCGCGGCCGAGCATTACGGGCTCGACATCATCGCGGACAACATCGGGGACAACGAGGCCGCACATACCCGCTTCATCCTGGTGTCACAACGCCGTCAACCGGCGCCACCCACAGGCGCTGACTGCACCACGCTGGTCATCTTCATCCGCCAGGACCATGCGGGTGCGTTGTTGGAGATTCTCAACGAATTCGCGGTGCGTGGCATCAACCTCACACGCATTGAGTCCAGACCCACCAAGAAGCAGCTGGGCGATTACTACTTCTCGCTCGACATCCAGGGGCACATCGGCGAGGCCCGGGTGCGTGAAGCGCTCGCCGGCCTGCACCGCATCTGTCTGGAAGTGCGTTACCTGGGCTCGTACCCTCGGCACGACGGACGCGCGAACCTGGCCCCGGAGACTGCGAGTGATGAAGCATTCGCGGAGTCCATGGAATGGATCGACGCATTGCGTGAGCACGGGCGCCCGCCGGAGCAGTGAACGCGGAGGTGGGTCAGGACGCCACGCGTGGGTCACGGGACGTACAACCAAGCGCTTCCAACCGGATGTACGACGAATCGCCAAGTGTCGGTAGTACGACGTACAACCGCGGTTACTAGCGAACGAGTGTGTAGCCGGCTTCTTCGACAGCCGCGGCGACCTCGTCAACGTTGAGCGCAGCAGCAGATTCCACCACAACCGCACCAGACTCGGAGGACGCACGCACCTCGCTGACGCCGGTCAACTTCCTGATTTCCGACGAGACAGCGTGTTCGCAATGGCCGCAGGTCATGCCCTCGACCTTGTAGTCAGTGGTGATCATGCGATCACTGTACGACTGCTTGCTGCCGCTACCAATTCGCCGAGAACCTCTCCGAAATCCAGCCCGGCGGCCGCGACCGCCTGCGGGAAGAGTGAGGTCTCGGTCATGCCCGGAGCCACGTTCACCTCAAGGAACCACACCTTGCCGTCGGCATCGATGATGAGATCGCTGCGGGAGAGATCGCGCAGCCCCAATGCCTGGTGCGCCCGTACCGCAGCCTCTGCGGCAGCCACGGTCAGCGTCTCGGAAAGCCGTGCGGGCACGAAGAACTCGGTGGTGCCAGCGGTATAGCGCGCGGTGTAGTTGTAGACGCCACCGTCGGGCACGATCTCCACTGCCGGGAGCGCCAGTGGCTCGCCGGCACGTTCGATCACCGAGACGGCCACTTCCACGCCTTCGACGAAGTGTTCGATGAGCGCCACCTCGCCATACGCAAACGCCGCCACCAACGCCGTCGCCAACTCCCGCTGCTCGCGGACCACGCTCACACCCAGGCTCGATCCACCTTTGCTGGGCTTCACGATGATGGGCAACTGCACTCGCGCCACGACGGCTGCAATTACGGGCTCGGCGCCCAGCTCGCGGAAGCTGGAATGCGGGAGCGCCACAGCGGGCGGTGTGTGCAAACCGGCGGCCGCCACCACTGCCTTGGCAATGGGCTTGTCGAAGGCCATGCGGCAGGCAGCGGCAGTGGATCCGACGAAGGGCACCTGCAACGCGTCCAGCACATCACGCAGCGAGCCGTCCTCGCCTGCGGCACCATGGAGCATGGGTAGCGCCACTTCCGGAGGCTCGATCGCCCATTCGCGCAGCAACTGCGAGTCGACATCCCGGACGATGACATCGACGCCAGCATCCTTCAGGGCCTCTGAGACGCGACGACCCGAGCGGATGGAGACATCACGTTCATGCGAAAGGCCACCGGCCAGCACCACGATGCTCATAGCGAGTCCGGTGCAGGGGTGTTGGCGCCGAAGGTGGGCATCGGCGTATGCGGCATGGCGTCGGGGCCGAAGGTCTCCAGCAGTTCGAGCTCGGCCCGGATGACACCGGCCAGCCGGCCCACACCCTCCTTGATGCTCTCAGGCGTGGGGTAGCAGTATGACAAGCGCATGGCACGCCTTCCTTCCCCATTCACGTAGAAGCCTGTGCCCGGCACGTACGCGACGAGTGCCGTGACAGCGCGCGGCAGCATGGCCTTGGAGTCGATGCCCTCCGGCAGCGTCAGCCACGAGTAGAAACCACCACTGGGGGTGGTCCAGGTCGTGCCGTCGGGCATCAGCACCTTCATGGAATCCAGCAGTGCGTCACGTCGCTCGCGGTATAACTCACGGAAGACCTTGATCTGCTCACGCCATGGCTGTGTGGCCAGGTACGAACTCACCGTGAACTGTGCGTAGTTGCTGGGACACAGGATCGCGGCCTCTGCAGCGATGACCAGCTTCTCCCGGATGGCGTGTGGCGCCAGAGCCCAGCCCACACGCAGGCCACTGGCGATGGTCTTGGAGAAGGAGCCGAGGTAGACCACATTGTCCGCATCATCGGCACGGATGGCGCGCGGCACTTCGCCGTCGAAGCCGAGCAGGCCGTAGGGATCGTCCTCGAGGATCAGGATGTGGTTGCGCGTGGCAACCTCCAGCACTTGCTGCCGGCGGCTGGGACCCTGCGAGATACCACCCGGGTTGTGGTACGAGGGAATGGTGTAGATGAGTTTGATCTTCTTGCCCTGCTTGCGCAGCGACTGGATCGTCTCGTCGAGTGCCGCCGGATTCAGCCCCTGCTCATCCATTGCCACGTGGACGACCTCAGCCTGGTAGGCCGAGAACACGCCGAGGGCGCCGACATAGGAGGGGGCCTCGACGAGCACCACGTCACCGGGGTCGACGAAGACGCGGACCATGAGATCAAGGGCCATCTGCGAGCCGGCTGTCACCACGATGTCGTCAGGGTGGGCGTGGATGCCGACCTCGGCCATCACTTCGGTGATCTGCTCGCGCAGCGTGGGATCACCCTGGCCCGAGCCGTACTGCAGCGCCACGGCGCCGCGCTCGCGGATGAGACGGCTGACGGTGTCAGCCATCTGATCCATGGGCAGTGCGCTCACGTAGGGCATGCCGCCGGCCAGGCTCACCACCTCGGGGCGCGAGGCCACGGCGAACAGCGAACGGATCTCGCTCACGGTCATGGAGGCAGTGCGTGCGGCGTACGACTCCACCCAGGGATCAAGACGGGAACCGACAATTTGCGACATCACGCGCACCTCCTCAGGCCGCCAATCCTTCCCTATCCAGCCGCGGCCTCCGCACCGGGGTGCCGGGGACAGCTGCTCAGGCGGGCGTGAAGAAGGCGACGATGCCCTCGGCGATGGCGGCCGCCAGGCGGTCCACGAACACGGGGTCGGCCCAGAGCGCGGCATCGTCAGGGTTGGAGAGGTAGCCAGCCTCGATCCACACCGCAGGCATGCGGGTGAGGCGCAGCAACTCCCAGGTCTTGTGCTGCACCTGGCAGTCAGGAAGTGGCGTGGCGCGCAGGATGGCGCTGTGGATGCGGCGGGCCGCCCGCTCGCCACTGTGCGACCAGCCGGCGTCGGGCGCCACGCCGTAATGGAAGCAGGCCACACCACGGGCGCGCGGGTTGGCGCAGGCATCGATGTGCAGCGAGACGAAGAGGTCAGCGCCGGTGTCGTTGGCGAAGGCCGCACGGTCGAGATGCGAGGTGGCGGGGCCGGCTACGGGGCGCGTCAGCAGCACGCTGGTGCCGAGTGCTGCCAACCGGCCCTCGACCCGGACGGCAAGATCGCTCATGAGCGCGGCCTCGCACAGAGCGCCGACGCAATGACCGGGTTCATCGCTGCCATGCGCGGGATCGAGCACGATCACCTTGTCACTGATGCCGGTGCGCAGCGCGTCGAGCTGCAGGTGCTGGCGCAGGCGATCGGGTGATCCGCCGACGATGGGGCGGCCCAGCCGCTCGAGCGCACGGAAGGTCTGCACGCCCGCGGTGCCGTCGGCTTCGACGCCCACACCGCGCTGGAATTCCCGCAGCGCCGCATCCGTCTGCTTGCCGAAGATGCCGTCGATGCGCCCGGCGTCGAAGCCCAGCGTGGTGAGCCGGCGCTGCAACGCCACCACATCGTCACCGCGCATCAGATGACCGGGCGTGAAGGACAGTGCACGATCGCCCAACTGCCAGCGCGCCTCATCCAGCAGGCGCATGGTCTGCGGCCCTACGACGCCGTCGGTGCTGAGACCGCGCTCCTGCTGGAAATGGCGTACGGCAAGGTCAACTGACCCGTCGAAGGTGTCCGTGTCACCAGCCTCGTCCAGCAGACCGAGGCGAGCCAGCCGGGCCCGGAGCTCAGCGATCTCCGGACCGCGAGCTCCGAGGCGCAATGCCATCGGCATCGACTAGAGGTACGCGGCGAGGTCCGCGAGCAGCGCAGCTTTGGGCTTGGCGCCGATGATCTGCTTGACCAATTCACCGTTCACGTAGACGTTCATGGTGGGGATGGACGTCACACGTGCCTTGGCCGGCTCAATGGGGTTCTCATCGACATTGAGCTTGGTTATCTTGATCTTGCCGACGTTGGCAGCCGCGATTTCCTCAAGGATGGGGCTCACCAGCTTGCACGGTCCGCACCACTCGGCCCAGAAGTCGACGATGACGGGCGTGTTGGCCTTCAACACCTCGGCCTCGAACGTGGCGTCGGTGACAATAACGGTGGCAGCCATGGTGCTCCTTCGATTCGGTGATCAGCGTACCGGTGAGTGCGCCTGGGCTAGCGATGCCAGGTAGCGCTCGGAGTCGAGGGCGGCTGCGCACCCGCTGCCGGCCGCGGTGATGGCCTGACGGTATGTGTGATCGACAAGGTCGCCGCATGCGAACACGCCCTCGGCGGAGGTCTGGGTGGAGCGGCCCATGACGGTGACGTACCCCTCGTCGTCCAGCTGCAGCTTGCCCTGGACCAGCGCGTTGCGGGGATCGTGGCCGATGGCGACGAAAACGCCGGTGACAGGCAGTTCGCTGTGCTCACCGGTGACGGTGTTCTCCAGTCTCAGGCCGCTCACCTTGTCATCGCCCAGCACCTCGACCGGCTTGGCGTTGAACACGAATTCGATCTTGGGATCCTTCTCGGCACGCTCGATCATGATCTTGGAGGCGCGCAACTGGTCGCGGCGGTGCACCAGGTACACCTTCTCGGCGAAGCGGCTGAGGAAGGTGGCCTCCTCCACGGCCGAGTCGCCACCGCCGATGACGGCGATGGTCTGGCCGCGGAAGAAGAAGCCGTCGCAGGTGGCACACCAGGAGACGCCGTGGCCGGAGAGCTTCTTCTCACCGGGGATGCCGAGCTCGCGGTATCCCGAGCCCATGGCCAGAATCACCGACTTGGCCTGGTAGCTGTTGCCGCTGCCGTCGACAACCGTCTTGACCGGACCCTCTAGGTCAACGGCGGTGACATCATCGGTGATGAGTTCGGCGCCGAAGCGCTTGGCCTGGGCGCGCATGTTCTCCATGAGTTGGGGGCCCATGATGCCTTCCTCGAAACCCGGGAAGTTCTCGACCTCGGTGGTGTTCATTAGCGCGCCGCCAGCCGTCACCGAGCCCTCGAACACGATCGGCCGCAACTCGGCCCTGGCTGCGTACACGGCAGCGGTGTACCCGGCCGGTCCTGAGCCGATGATGATCACTTCTCGAAGGTCTGACACGGTCACTCCCCAATACGGATGGCGTCTTCTACAACCCTAAGCGGCCGGGGAGAATTCCCTCCGCGAGGCAGCAGGCTCGCGGGCACGACTGTGGGCCGCATCACGCAGGGCGAACCCGCTTGCGCAACTCATCCACAGCCCAACGCACTTCGTCGATGTGCATGCGATGGGCGAGGGTCACGTAGAGGGCACCCACGACCCCTGACAGCAGCACGGTCAGGACGAGCAGCGAGAGGCGTCCCGCATGGGCGAAGAGCGAGGCGGTGAGAGTCTTGAGCACGATGCCTACGAGCAATGCCACAGCGGTGGCAACGGAGGCCCTGACCAGGGTGCGCACCGATACGAAGGTCTCGATATCGCGGAGCTTGCGCTGCAGCCGCGGCCAGGCGAAAAAGAGTGCCACCCAATATGCCAGCGCATAGGCCAGCGCCAGCGCAGACACCTTCTGCGTCACCGGAACCAGCATGAAGAGGGGGATGGATACACCGAGATTCACGGCGTTCACGAGCAGCGTGACCATGAACGGTGAGCGCGTGTCCTCGAGGGAGTACCAGCCACGGAACAGCAGGTAGACGAGGGTGAAGGGCAGCATGCCGAGCGCGAACACCTGCACCACCCGTCCGGTCTCGATGGCGGAGTCCGTGGTGGCCGCGCCGAAGCCGAACATGAGCCTTGTCATCTCCGGTGCCAGCAGCATGAAGATGCCCGCCACAGGAATGATGATGGCGCCGACGATGCGCACTGCGTGGGCCACGCCGCGGCCCACACCGGCCAGATCGCCGTCGTGCGCGGTACGGCTGAGGGCCGGCAACAGTGCCGTGACCAGGGATACCGTGATCACCGAATGCGGCAGCATGAAGACGAGATAGGCCTTCTGGAAGGTGGTGAGGCCGGCGGCCGTGGTGTTCGCAGCCAGAGCCTGCACATTGGCGCTGGTGGCGAGACGGGTGACGACCACGTAGGCCAACTGGTTCACGGCGACCAGTGCCAACGTCCACACCGCAAGAGATCCCGCCTTGCCCAGTCCCTGGTGGCGGATGTCGAGGCGCGGACGATAGCGGTAGCCGCTGCGCCAGAGCATGGGGAGCAGTGCCATGGCCTGCACCACCACGCCCAGGGTGGTGCCTGCTCCGAGCACTGCGATCTGTGCGGAGGTGAGGTCGGCGTTTATCACCTGGGTGTGTGTGGTCATGCCGATGAACACCACGAAAGTGGCGATGGAGACCAGGTTGTTGAGCACGGGCGTGTACATGGGTGCCGCGAAATGGCCGCGGGCATTGAGCACCTGCGACCACATGGTGAAGAGGCCGTAGAAGACGATCTGCGGCAGGCACCAGCGGGCAAAAGCCGTCGCCAATGCTGCGTGTGCGG
>JAKAIC010000115.1 GCA_021814565.1 Actinomycetes bacterium
GTACGGCGAGCACAGCGAGAACATCTACTACTACCTCACGGTCTACAACGAGCCCTACCAGCAGCCGGCCGAGCCCCAGGGCCTGGACGTCGAGGGCCTGCTCAAGGGCATGTACCTGCTGGCCCCCGCCGGTGAGGGCGAAGGGCCGCGTGCCCAGCTGCTTGCCTCCGGAGTGGCCGTGCCGTGGGCGCTGCGCGCGCAGGAGCTGCTCCGCGAGGAGTGGGGCGTGCTGGCCGACGTGTGGTCGGTCACCTCGTGGAACGAGTTGCGTCGTGACGGCCTCGCTGCCGACCGCCAGGCCTTGCTGAATCCCGCCGAGGAAGCACGTGTTCCCTTTGTCACGCAACAGCTTTCGGGCCGTCCCGGTCCGGTGGTAGCGGTGTCGGACTACATGCGCGCAGTCCAGGATCAGATCCGCCCCTGGGTAGCGCAGGACTTCATCTCCCTCGGTACCGACGGCTGGGGCATGTCGGATACGCGCGGCGCCCTCCGTCGCAAGTTCCTTGTGGATGCGCAGTCGATCACGGTGCAGACGCTGGCGCAGTTGGCCAAGCGGGGCGAGTTTGATCGCGCACGCGTGGCGGAGGCACTGCAGCACTACAAGTTGTGGGACGCTGCAGCAGCCGATGCGGGCAACACTGAAGGCGGCGAGTAACCACGAACCTGAAATCCGGGAAGCCACGGTCCGTCACCGGACCGTGGCTTCTCACCTGGGGGATGTTCCTGCCTGTGGCCATCATGCGGGCCGGGAACCTGAATGAGCCCGACACCTTCTGGGCCGTGCGTGCCGGGCAATTGATCTGGGCGCAACATGCCCTGCCGACATCCGACGCCCTGTCCTGGACGGCCTTCGGCCATCAATGGACGCTCAGCTCATGGATCTTCGACCTGCTGCTGGCCGGCGCCAACGCGCTCGGCGGGATGGCAGGTATCGCCATCATGTGCGCTGCCTTCGCAGCACTCCTGGCGGCACTGCTCGTCTATCTGGCGCGTCGCATCGGTTCGCGGCCGTGGCTTCCTGGCATCCTGCTCATCCTGGCCGTGCCCCTGTACTTCCCGCGCATCTCGGCCGCCCCCCAATTGATGGACTTCCTCGCCGCATCGCTGCTGATCCTGCTGCTCAAGCGCATGCAGGTTACGGACGAACCGGCACTCGTCATGGGCTGGCTCTTTCTGCTCATGCTGGTTTGGGCCAATCTGCACAGCAGCGCTGTTCTGGGTGTCGCGATCGTGTTCATCTTCGCTGTGGTCGGCCTGGTGCTGTCGAATGATCATTTCCGGCAGTTCGCGGCCTGGGTGGCAGTCCCCGTCTCTGCGCTGGCGGTGCTCTTCAATCCCTATGGCGCCGCGCTGTACACGCACTTCAGCTACGTGGCACCGGCTTCCAGCGCCTTCGTGGCGGAATGGCAGCCGCTGAATTTCGCGGATCCCGCCTCCCTCGTCTCGCTGCTCATCGGTTGCACCGGGCTGGTGCTCGCGGTTCGCCGCAATGACATGGCCTTCATCTCGGCGCTCGCTGCCACCATCATCGCTTCGCTATTGGTGGTGCGCCTGCTGCCACTGGCAGTGCTGCTCGCCGTTCCCGTCATCGCCGCAGCCATCTCCTACGGCCGCGTGTTCGAGTTCATGCGACGCCACCACGTGGTCTTCGTACCGCCAGCGATCGCAGCGCTGCTTGCGCTTTGGGTGGTTGCGGTGCCGCAGCTCAGTCATCCTGGACAACCCGACGGCGCCAGCTTCCCGCGCGAACTGGTGGCCACCGTGCCTGTCGGCTGCCCCCTGTACAACACGGACATCATCGGCAGCTACGTGACGCTTGCCCGGCCCGATGTCCGGGTCTCCCTGGACACGCGCCTGTCGGTGTACGGGGAGACGCTCGTGCGCAAGGCGGTGCACGGGCTCGATGGCTTGCTGCCGCTGGCCAACGCCGTCACCTACGCTCGCTGCGCGCTGGTGCCCGTCGACAGTGGCCTGGCCAAGAGCCTGGCTGCGTCCCCCGCTTGGCAGCTCACCGGCAGGCAGGGCGATTACGTCCTGTTCCGCCTTTCCTAGGCACCGGCCGTTGCCGCTCATCACGGTTACCGGCGCGTTCGATTTGGCGACCCCCCGGTAACCCGTCAGAGTTTGCGGGTGCTCGTCATCGTCGCTCCCGGTCAAGGTGCCCAGACTCCCGGCATGCTCGCCCCCTGGTGTGAGCTTCCCAACTTCGCTGACCGCCTCGAGTGGCTGGCCACCGTGGCCGATCTCGACCTGCGCATGCATGGCACCGCCTCCGATGCTGACACCATCCGCGACACCGCCATCGCCCAGCCCCTGATCGTGGCCACCGGCCTGGTGGCGGCCCTGGAGCTGTTCCCGCACCCCGCCGATGGATTCAGCGTGCTGGGAGCCGGCGGCGGACACAGCGTGGGTGAGGTGACCGCTGCGGCGGCCACCGGCGTGCTGAGTGCCGAGCAGGCGATGGTCTTCGTGCGTGAACGTGCCCGCGCCATGGCCAAGGCTGCCGCTGCCTCGGCAACCAGCATGGTGGCCGTGCTCGGGGGTGAGCGTGAGGAGGTGCTCGCGAGTATCGCCAAGCACGGGCTCACACCCGCCAATGACAATGGTGCCGGCCAGATTGTCGCGGCTGGCACCATTGAGCAACTGGCCGCCTTCGAAGCCGAGCCTCCGGCCAGGGCCAAGATCCGCCCCCTGTCCGTGGCCGGCGCCTTCCACAGCGCACACATGCAGTCGGCACGCGATGAGCTGGCCAAGCTGGCCCGCGCCGTCTCCACACATGATCCGCGCGTGGCACTGGTGTCGAATGCCGATGGCCAGGTGGTCTCCAGCGGCCGAGAGGTGCTCAAGCGCCTGGTGTCACAGGTGGCGCATCCCGTGCGCTGGGATCTGTGCATGCAGACCTTCGAGGACCTGGGCGCCACCGGCATTCTGGAACTGCCCCCGGCCGGCACCCTGACCGGGCTGCTCAAGCGCGCCCTGCCCGGCGTTGCCACCTTCGCCCTGAAGTCCCCGGACGACCTCGACGCCGCCCGCGCCTTCGTGGCTGAGCATGGCGAGGCCAACCTGCTAGATGCACAGCCCGCCTGGCGCCTGGTGGTGAGCCCCAGCAAGGGCACCATCCATGTCACCGAGGGACTCGACGAAGGCGTCATCCTGGAGCGCCAGACCATGGTGGGTGCGGTGGTCAACCTGTCCGAGGAGCGACCGGTCATTGCCGAGTACGGTGGTGCGGTGATCGAATGGCTTGTGACTGATGGTGATCCCGTCTCCCCCGGACAGCCATTGCTTCGACTGCATCCCATCGCGGAGGACCGCAACTCGTGACCAATATTGCTGCACGGCCGCTGCGACACAGTGAGATCATCGGTCTCGGCGTGCATCGCGCATCACGCATCGTGCTCAACGATGAGATCGTCGGGCCCATCGACTCCTCGGACCAGTGGATCCAGGAACGAACTGGCATCAAGCAGCGCACCTGGGCACCCGCCGACATCAGCATCATCGACATGGCGGTCGACGCCGGCAACAAGGCACTCGTCCATGCCGGCATCAGCGCCGAACGTCTGGGCACCATCATCGTGTCCACCATTTCCCATCCCTACCAGACGCCGAGTGCGGCGGTACTGGTGCAGGATCGTCTCGGCGCCAGGCATGCCGGCGCCTTCGACATCTCCGCTGCCTGCGCCGGCTTCCCCTATGCAGTGGGTTTGGCCAATGGCCTCATCAGTTCCGGCGAGAGCGACTACGTGCTCGTCATCGGCGTGGAGAAGCTCTCGGACTGGACCGACATGAGCGATCGCGGCACCGCCTTCATCTTCGCCGACGGCGCGGGGGCATTCCTGCTCGGTCCCTCGGCGGTGCCGGGGCTGGGTGCCACCATCTGGGGCGCCGATGGCTCGGAATTCGAGGCCATCGTCATGCAGCCGAGCCTGATCGAACTTCGCGAGCACTTCAAGCAGACTGGCGAGTTGCAGTTCCCCAAGCTGCGCATGCAGGGCCAGAAGGTGTTCAAGTGGGCCGTGGGAGGCATGGTCGAGGTCTGCCACCGCGCACTCGAGGCGGCGGGCCTCACACCCGACGACATCCAGGCCTTCGTGCCGCACCAGGCCAACAACCGCATCACTGACGCTCTGGTGCGCGGGCTCAAGTTCCCGGAATCCGTCGTCATCGCCCGTGACATCATCCTGACGGGCAACACCTCCGCGGCTTCGATTCCACTTGCACTGGATACGCTGCTGCGTGAAGGGCAAGTGAAGTCGGGGGACCTGGCGCTCACGGTCGGCTTCGGAGCCGGTCTGGCATATGCAGCCCAGGTCATCCGCGTTCCCTGAACCCCCGACTGCAACAGCAGCCGGTCCAACCACGGAAGGAAACACCATGACCGACCAGGAGATCCTTGACACCCTCCGATCGATCGTGAACGAGATCGCTGGCGTAGCTGAGGCTGACGTGCAGTTGGACAAGTCGTTCGTCGATGACCTTGACGTCGATTCGCTGTCCATGGTCGAGATCTCGATGGCAGCTGAGGAGAAGTTCGGCGTCTCGATCCCGGATGCCGAGCTCAAGAACCTCAAGACCGTCGCGGACGTCGTGAATTTCGTCAAGGCCAACGCGTAGTGCCGATTACGGGGCCGTGTGCGCATGCCACGGCCCCACTCACGTGCGCTCCAGCCCGCCACTGCAGGGCAGAAAGGTGAAGACATGACGAGAGTTGTTGTGACTGGCATCGGTGCAACGTCGCCCCTCGGCGGCACCGCGACCGAGACCTGGGCCAATGCCATCGCCGGCAAGTCCGGCATTCGCACCATTCCCTTCGAATGGGTGCAGGACCTGCCGGTGCATTTCGCCGGTCTCGC
>JAKAIC010000024.1 GCA_021814565.1 Actinomycetes bacterium
CAGCAGCCACGATTGCAGCAACAGCGCACCACCGACGAGCACCGCCGTGCGTCCCAGCAATTCGCCGACGCTGGTGGTGCGCAGCAGGCTGAGGATGGGAATGGAGTCGATATTGAACAGTGGCGGTAGCCAGCCCAGAGCGAGCGATCCGATGGCCAGCACGGTGCTGCCGATGGCACCCGGAAGACCGTGTGCACGCAGCGGGTGCCGTTGCCACATGCTCAGGCCGATCGGTCGGTGGCGGCCAGGGCCAGGTCCTGCAGTGCCGTCACAGCATCGCCCGCGAGCTGTGGGAGCTGCAGGGCGCTGAGGGCGGCCTCGCGGTTGCGGGCGATGCGCAGTTCCACCTCTGCCAATGCCCCGGAGTCGCGCAGCACCTCCTGCACCTGAGTCAGGCCCACAGCGTCGAGCTCCGGATTGCCGAGCTGCCGCTCGAGCAGGCTTCGCTGGCTGCTGTTCCCGCGTTCCTGCGCCAGCGCGATGAGGATGGTGCGCTTGCCTTCACGCACATCATCACCCGCAGGTTTGCCGGTTAGTGTCGTATCGCCGAAGACGCCCAGGACGTCATCACGCAGTTGGAACGCCTCGCCGAGGGGTACACCGAAGGCGGTGTAGGCCTCCAGCACAGCGCTCTCCGCGCCGGCCAAAGCGGCGCCCAGGTGCAGCGGTCGCTCGATGGTGTAGGCGGTGGTCTTGAAACGCATCACCCGCAAGGCCCTTTGCACACTGCCACCGCCGCGCGACTGCTCGAGCACGTCGAGGAACTGCCCGGCCATGAGCTCTGCGCGCATGGCGTCGAAGACCGGCTTGGCACGACGCAATGCCTTGTCCTCGAAGCCCGAGTCGAAGAGCATGGCATCGGTCCAGACCAGGGCCAGATCGCCGATGAGGATGGCGGCCGCAGCACCGAATGACTCCGGTGCACCGTTCCATTGCTGTTCACCGTGCAGCTCTGCGAAGCGCCGGTGCACCGCCGGTGCACCACGACGTGTGTCCGAGTTGTCCATGACGTCGTCATGGATGAGGGCCGAGGCTTGCAGTAACTCCAGTGCGGCTGCTGCCTTGATGATGGGATCGCCGACCTGGCCACCGGCCCCGACGAATCCCCAGTAGCAGAAGGCCGGGCGCAGACGCTTACCCCCACGCAGCATGTCGCTGAGTGCCGAGAGCGCTGGTTGGAGGTCGGGGGAGATGGCGAGCAGCGGTTGCGCGTGCTGGTTCAGGAAGTCGTCGAGCGCCGCCTGAATGCGTTCGCGCAGTCGGGCGAGCGCAGCATCGAAGTCGGGCACGGGGTGAGCCTACGACCCCCGACTGTGCCTCGTCGTTGGCGGCTCATTACTCTGCGCCCATGACCCCTGGCCCGGCATTGCGCGACCTGCTTGCCAGCGGCAGGCCCACCTACTCCTTTGAGATCTTCCCGTCCAAGCATGGCGCCAACGACCCTGCGTTGTGGCAGACGGTGCTCGAGCTCGAGCCCTTGAAACCTACCTTCGTCTCCGTCACCTACGGCGCGGGCGGTTCCACACAGGAGCGAACGCTCGACATCTGTCGGCGCATTGAGGAGCAGACGGGGATGTCGACGGTCGGTCATCTCACCTGCGTGGACTCCTCGGTCGATGCACTGCGCGCGGTGATCCGCAAGTACGTCGATGCGGGCGTGCGCAGTGTGCTGGCCCTCCGTGGCGACCCCACGGCGGGGCCCAATACATCATGGGTGACGCATCCCAACGGCTTCAGGTACGCGATCCAGTTGGTGGAGTTGCTTCGTGAACTCGGTGACTTCACGATCGGTGTGGCAGCCTTCCCGGAGAAGCACCCGGAGTCCCCGAGCATGCAGCATGACTCGCGCATCCTGGCCGAGAAGCAGCGCGCCGGCGCGCACTACGCCATCACCCAGCTCTTCTTCCGGCCGGTCGACTACTTCGCTCTCGTGGATCGCGCGCACGCCGCGGGCGTCACCATGCCCATCATCCCCGGCATCATGCCGGTCACCAATGTGGCGCAGATCGAGCGTTTTGCCTCGCTCTCCGGTGCCGAATTCCCGGTTGCCCTGCGTGAGCGCTTCGAGGCGGTTCGTGACGACGAGCAGGGGGTGCGTGAGGTCGGCGTGGACATCGCCTTCGAGCTTTCCGTGGCGCTCGTGCAGGGCGGTGCGCCGGGGCTGCACTTCTACACCATGAACAAGTCGGCGTCGACGCGTCGGGTCTTCCAGCGCCTGGCGGACGCGGGCATCATCCAGCGCTGACGTCAGTAGCTCCCCGGGATCAGTTCGAGCGGTCGGTTCCCAGCGTGACCTGGACAGTCCTGCTGCCACCTTCGGGGAGATCGATGGTGACGTCGATCGTGGAACCGGGCACGGCGGCGCGTATGGCGGCCACCGCCTCCGAGGCATCGCGCACCACCTGGGTACCGATGCGGCGGACCACCGAGCCCACGGTGATGCCGGCGGCTTCCGCCCCACCGCCCACTGACACCTTGCTCACGCGGGCACCGACGCCGGTGTAGCTACCATCGAAATTCACGCCCAACACCGGGCGTTGTGACACCCCCAGCTCGCTCACCTTGCCGTTGGCAATGACAGCCGTGGAAGCCAGTTCATTGGCGACGCGGTAGGCCTGATTGACCGGGATGGCGAAGCCGAGGCCGATGCTGCCGCTCTGTGTGTAGGTGCTGCTGCTCAACGAGGCGATGGCAGCGTTCATGCCGATCACTCGGCCGCTGGGATCGATCAAGGGTCCGCCGGAGTTTCCGGGGTTGATGGCGGCATCAGTCTGCACGGCATTGATGTAGGAGGTGGTGCCGGCACTGGAGCCGGTGGTGACCACCGGGCGGTTGAGTGCGGACACAATGCCTGCGGTCACACTGCCGGCCAGGGCCAGCGGAGCGCCGATGGCCATGACCGGCTCACCGACCACCAGGTTCGAGGAATCACCCACTTCCACGGCGGGCAGCCCGGCCCGAGCAACCATGACGACGGCGACGTCGTACACAGGGTCACGGCCGACGAGGGTGCCGGTGAGGTCGGTGCCATCCTGCAGTTCCACGGTGATGCTGGACGCGCCATCGATCACGTGGTTGTTGGTGATGATGTACGAGTGGCCATCACCGGCACGTGCGGGGATCGAAGCCACCCAGCCGCTGCCGGAGCCGGCGCTGCCGTCACTGAAACTGCTGTTGATCATCACCACGGAGGGCAGCAACTGTTTGGCCAGCGCCTCCACATCGAAGGACGAACCTGCTGTGGCGGCGGCGGTCACACCCGGTGCGCCCGCGGCACCGGTCGCGCCACGGGGGCCGGTGATGTTCCAGGCCAGCGCGCTGTTGCCGGTCGTGCATCGGCCGCTTGCCGGAGCCAGCGTCATCACTCGGGTCTTGTTGTTGACGCAGGCCTTGATCTCATGGTTGACGTTGGCCGCCCAGGCACTTCCCCCAGCGACGAGCGTTCCTGCGACGAAGGCTGCAGCGATCTTGGCTCGGTAATGCACGGCTCACTCCCTTGACTGTTTCCGAGTGTACGGAAAGCAGATTTTGGACTTGATGTGTGCTCGGTTAACGATCGGTATACGGTCCGGATGCTCGCAGCGCGCACCGGCGCCCGCGCGACCTGCATCCGGGCCGCAGAGCCTCGCCTACAAGCGGTCGATCACCTGGCCGTCGGCAATCGCTGCCAACTGCTCGAGGCTGAGTTCGGTGAGCGAGCGAACGCGGCTGCGGCCCTCGGCCGCTGGGATTTCCACCAGACAGGGGATGCCGATAGCGCGTGCGCCGGCAGCCTCCACTGAGGCCAATCCGGTGGGTGAGTCCTCGATCCCGATGCATTGACTCGTGTCCACACCGATCCGTGCCGCGGCCGTGAGATAGGGCTCGGGGTGGGGCTTGCCATGCTTCACGGCATCGCCGGCGACGATGGTCTGGAAGGTTCCGGCAGGGAGAGCTTCCGCCACCGTCTCTGCCAGGTCGCGGTAGGACATGGTCACCAGAGCCAGTGGCACGCCGGCTGCGTGCACGGACTCGAGAAACTCGCGGGCGCCGGGACGCCAGATGACGCCGCGCTCGCGCATCCGTCTAGCCACGCCCTGCACCAGTCGCTCGGCGATCTGCTGGTCAGTCCCAAGCACTCCTCCTTGCGTGCGCAGCACGCTGGCGGAGTAGGGGATGGCCGATCCGATCAGTGAGATGCCATCGGCCGCCGTCCAGTGCCCGCCGTCGGCGCGCGCCAACTCGACCTCAACTTCGATCCAGTACTCCTCGCTCTCCACCAGCGTGCCATCCATGTCGCAGAGCACTGCTGCCGGGAGTTGATGCATGAGGCAAGGCTACTTGGCTGGCCTCAGTCCACCTCTCCGCACCAACGGCTAGAGGTCGGCTTGCCGCGCCCGCATGGCGCGTATCAGGTTCGCCCGGCCCTCGCGGATGTAGCGCAGCATTGCCACATGCCCGTCGGCGTGTGTCTCGAGGAAGTTGGTCGCCATCTCGATGGTTGCCTGCTCGACGAAAAGTGAGGGGAAGGCGAGGAGCGTGAAGTCCTCCGCCATGTGGTGCTCGTGCAACGTCCACACCGTTTCCACGTCGACGAAGAAGCGGGGCACATAGTCCACCAGCAGTTCCAGTTGGTCGGGTTGGCGCATGCCCATCGCTGTGTACTCGTAGATCGAGTTGGCGACATCCGTGCTCTCGGTGAGCAGGGACCAAGCGCGTGCCTTGGCCTCGGCCGTGGGCAGCGCGGCGCGAGCAGCCGCCGCGGACTGGGCACCGAACGCGGTGTCGTCACGGGCCAGTTCGCTCTCGATGTGCTCCTCGCCCCAGAAACCGCTGGTGGTGAGCCGGCTGAGCAGGCCCCAGCGCAGGTCAACGTCCACCGTGAGACCTTCGAGCTGCGCGCTGCCGTCGAGCAGACCGGCCATCCAGCTCAGGTGCAGCTCATCGCTGGCAAAGGAGATGAGGCCCCGGACAAAGGCCAGCTGCTGCTCGGAACCGGGGTCGGCATTGCGCGCGGCAGCGAAGAGCGCCTCGGCCAGTTGACGCATGTAGTGCGGCCGGCGTAGTGGATTGGCAAAGGAATCGGTGGCCGCCTTGGCGTAGCGCAGCATTGTGCTGACCACGCTGACCTCGGGCTCGGTGTCGATGGCTCGCAACACCAGGGCCACCCAATCGCTTGTGGGCAGCTCGCCGTCGCGTGTCATGTCCCAGGCTGACATCCAAACCAGGGTGCGCGCCAAGGAATCGGCGATGGCACCGTAGTCCTTGATGGCGTTGCGCATTGAGTGATGATCGAGTCGGACCTTGGCGAAGGTGTGGTCGCCTTCATTGACCAGCAACAGGTGCGGTCGCGGCCGTCCCACCAGCAGATCGAGCTCGGTGATGGCACCGGCGGCCGTGACCCACACGGTGTCCGTGCAGGTGAGGACATCGTCGACGAAGTCGTAGAAGCCGAGTGCCAGTCGATGCGACCGCAGCACCGGTTCCAGGCCTTCGGGCTCACGAGCCGGCTCCTGATGCAGCAGCACCTTGGAGTAGATGCCATCGCCATCAACTTCGGCTTCGAGACGCAGCAGGTTGACGCCCGGTGTCTGGATCCAGGCATTGGTCCAGGCGGTGAGATCCTCGCCGTTGGCCCGGGAGAGCTCGGCCAGCAGATCAGCCAGTGTGGCATTGGAGAACTGGTACTTCTGCAGGTAGTTGCGCACGCCTGCGATGAAGGCCTCTTCTCCGGTGTAGGCGACGAGCTGCTTGAGCACCGAGGCGCCCTTGGCATAGGAGATGCCGTCGAAATTGGGGCGCACGGAATCGAGATCCACCATGGGCGCGGCCACGGGGTGCGTGGTCGGCTGCTGGTCCTGGCGGTAGCCCCACTCCTTGCGCAGGCCCAGGAAGTCCGTCCAGGCATCCTGATACTCGGTGGCGCGGCTCATGCACCAGTAGGACGCCCACTCCGCGAACGACTCGTTGAGCCACAGGTCCTCCCACCAGCGCATGGTCACGAGATCGCCGAACCACATGTGCGCGAGTTCGTGCAGGATGGTGTTCGCACGCTGGATGTACTGGAAGCGTGTGGCCTTGGAGCGGAAGATGTAGTCCTCAAGGATCGTGACACAGCCCGCGTTCTCCATGGCACCCGCGTTGTACTCGGGGCAGAAGAGCTGGTCGTACTTGCCGAAGGGGTATCCGATCCGGAACTGCTCCTCGTAATAGCGGAAGCCCTGCTTGGTTTCGCTGAAGATGCGATCGGCGTCGAGGAACTCCGCCAGCGACGTCCGGCAGTAGATGCCTAGCGGGTAGGTGCCGAAGGGTCCGACGTACTCATCATGCACATGGTGGTAGGGACCGGCGACGATCGCGGTCACGTAGGTGGACATGCGGCGTGTACGCGCGAACTCCCAACGATCAAGGCCCTCGGCAGCATTGCTGCGCTGGGCCAGTTCGCCATTGCTCACGACCTCCCAATGCGCCGGCGCCGTCACCGTGAAGGTGAACTCGGCCTTGAGATCGGGCTGCTCGAAGTTGGCGTAGACCTGTCGCGCATCAGGGCACTCGAATTGCGTGTACAGGTAGGTCTCGCCATCCACGGGATCCACGAAGCGATGCAGACCGGTTCCGTCACGGGTGTACTTGCAGCGGGCATCAACGACCAGGATGTTGTGTGCGTCCAGCGAGGGAAGCGGGATGCGACTGTCCTGGAAACTGGCCGGGTCGAGCGACTCGCCGTTGAGGGTGATCCCGCGCACTTCGTCCGCCACCAGGTCGATCCAGCTGGAGGCACCGGGTGTTGCCTGGAAACTCACCGTGGACCGACTGGAGAAGGTGGGCGAATCCCGCACCTCGCTGAGATCGAGGACCACGTCGTAATGGTCGACGGCGATGACGGCGGCACGTTCTGCCGCTTCGGACTTGGCGAGGTTCTGGCCGGGCACGTTGCTCCTTGAGGGTCCCGCCAATCCTGTCACGCGCCATGGTGCGGCCGCGTCGGGAATGCCGGCCAACGCGGCAATTCGTGGGCTCAACCGCGCTCGCATCGCGGCCACATGCCAGAATTCGGCCATGCGAGTGCACATAGCGTCCGACCACGCCGGCTTCGACCTCAAGAACATCCTGGCCGATCACCTGCGCGGGCAGGGCCACGTCGTCGTCGATCATGGAGCTGACCGTTACGACGCCAATGACGACTACCCGTCCTTCTGCATTGCCGCGGGCGAGGCGGTGGTGGCGGAACCGGGCTCGCTGGGCGTGGTGCTGGGTGGCTCGGGCAACGGTGAGCAGATCGCGGCCAACAAGGTGCGGGGCGTGCGTGCCGCCCTGGCCTGGAGCGTGGAGACCGCTCGATTGGGGCGGCAGCACAACGATGCCAATGTGGTGGCCGTTGGTGGCCGCATGCATGCAACGGAGGATGCGCTGGCCATCGTGGATGCGTTTCTCTCCACACCCTTCTCGCATGAGGAGCGCCATCTGCGTCGCATCAACCAGGTGCTCGCCTACGAGGAGCGGTAGGGGGCTGTCCGCATGGCTCGCGAGATCAGCAAGGAGATGACGCTGTGCGTCTCCCTCTCCGCGCGACCGAGCAACATCGGCACCCGCTTCCACAATTTCCTGTTCGAGGCCCTCGAACTTCCCTTCCTGTACAAGGCCTTCGCCCCCGCCAGCCTCGAGCAGGCAGTGCAGGGGATGCGCGGGCTGCCGATTCGCGGTGCCGGAATCTCCATGCCCTACAAGGCGCAGGTAATACCGCTGCTCGATGAACTGGATCCCACGGCAGCCGGGATCGGTGCGGTCAACACCATCGTGAATGACGGTGGCAGGCTCACCGGATACAACACTGACGTGATTGCGGTGGAGCGACTACTGGCTGCGCACCAGGTGCGCCCCGACGTGCCCCTGGCCCTGATTGGTTCAGGCGGTATGGCCAGCGCCTGTGCTGCGGCACTGGCCCGGGCGGGATTCGACAAGGTCACCGTGGTTGCGCGCAATCAGCAGGCAGGAACGGCGCTCGCCAATCGCCATGGCTGGAGTTGGGAGCCCATAGCCGAGCCGCGCTTCTCGACTCTGCTCAACGCCACACCGGTGGGCATGGCTGGTGGCGCCGAGTCGGAGCGGTTGCCGGTTCCCGATGCGGTGGTGGAGCAGGCCACGACCGTGTTCGACGTGGTGGCGGTCCCCGAGCGGACACCGCTCCTGCGTCTGGCAGCCGAGCTGGGCAAGCAGTGCATCGCCGGGGGCGACGTCATGAGCTTGCAGGCAGTTGAACAGTTCGAGCGCTATACGGGTGTCCGTCCGAGTGAGGAACTGGTCGCCGCCGCGACCGCCTTTTCGCGCCTGGCGTAGCCGAGTGCAAGGATCGCTGATGGATTCGAGCGTCTGTGTGGAATGCCGCGGAGCTCGTTGCCGTTGCAGCAGGCGGAGGTGTTGTCGTGTCCGAGACCATAGAACTGACCGTCGGGGGTATGACCTGCGGTTCTTGTGCGGCACGCATCGAACGCAAGCTCAACAAGCTGGATGGCGTCGAAGCCGCGGTCAACTACGCCACAGGTAAGGCCTTCGTGCAGTTCGACGCCGGCATTGTGCCCGACCTGCTCATCAAGACCATCGAGGACACGGGGTACAGCGCGACCCTGCCCAGCGCTGAAGACTGGGAGCACGAGGAGGCCTCGGAGTTGCTTCTTCGGCTCCTCGTCTCGGCCGGTCTGGCCCTGCCGGTCCTCATCATCTCCATGATTCCAGGCGCGCAGTTCACGGGCTGGCCCTGGTTCGCCTTCGCTCTTTCCACACCGGTAGTGGTGTGGGGTGCGCTTCCCTTCCACCGCGCTGCCATCATCAACGCCCGCCATCGCGCCACCACCATGGACACCTTGATCTCACTCGGCGTCACCGCCGCCTACCTGTGGTCGGTGAAGACACTGTTCAGTGGTGTCAGCATGGGCAGCATGCACGGCAGTGTCGGTGCTGCGCCCGTGGGCACCTCAGATTCCGGCGAGGTGTATTTCGAGGTGGCCTCTGCGGTCACCACCTTCATCCTGCTCGGGCGCTATCTGGAGGCGCGTGCCAAGCGCCAGTCCGGTGCGGCGCTGCGGGCCCTGCTCAACCTCGGTGCCAAGGACGTCGCTGTCATGCGGGATGGCATCGAGACACGGATCCCGGTCGGTCTGCTCCGTGTCGGTGATCTCTTCGTCGTGCGGCCGGGGGAGAAGATCGCCACTGACGGTGAGGTGGTCGACGGGGCCAGCGCGGTCGATGCCTCCATGCTCACCGGCGAGTCCGTCCCCGTGGAGGTTTCAGTCGGTGATGAGGTTGTCGGCGCGACAACGAATGTCGGCGGTCGCCTGACCGTGCGGGCCACGCGTGTGGGTGGCGACACGCAACTGGCGCAGATGGCCCGGCTGGTCGAGCAGGCGCAGAATGGCAAGGCACCTGTCCAGCGGCTCGCCGACCGTGTGTCCGCGGTGTTCGTCCCAGTGGTGATTGTGCTTTCGCTGCTCACGCTCGCTGCCTGGCTGCTCTCCGGCCACACCGCCAATGCATCCTTCACAGCGGCGGTCGCCGTGCTCATCATCGCCTGTCCGTGCGCGTTGGGCCTGGCCACTCCGACAGCCTTGCTGGTGGGTACCGGTCGGGGTGCTCAGATGGGCGTGCTCATCAAGGGTCCACAGGTGCTGGAGTCCACCCGCAAGGTCGACACCATCGTTCTCGACAAGACAGGCACTGTCACAACCGGCCGCATGGCACTGCATCAGGTGGTTTCCGCAAATGGTCATTCCGCAGCGGATCTCCTGCGCTGGGCGGGTGCGGTCGAGCACAGCAGCGAACACCCCATCGCCGCTGCAGTGGCGGCGGCCGCGGTCGAACAGCAGGGGGCGCTGCCCGCGGTTGAGGACTTCATGAGCACGCAGGGGCTGGGCGTGCGAGGCCTTGTCGATGGACACTCGTTGCGTGTCGGCCGCGTCTCCTGGTTGCACGAGCAGACGGGTGCCTCGCTGTCCGCGGAGCTGCTCAACGCGGAACGCGTGGCGGAAGCGCATGGCCGGACGGTGGTGGGTGTGGCCGTGGACGGCGTGATCGGCGGACTGCTGGTGGTAGCCGATGCGCCCAAATCCACGTCGAAGCAGGCAGTCCAGGAGTTGAAATCGCTGGGATTGAGGCCGGTGCTGCTCACCGGTGACAGTGAGGCCGCAGCGCGGGCGGTGGCCGATGAGGTGGGTATCGACGAAGTTATCGCCCGAGTCATGCCGGCGGACAAGGTTGCGGTGGTACAGCGGCTGCAAGCCGAGGGTCGCGTGGTTGCCATGGTCGGTGACGGTGTCAACGATGCGGCTGCATTGGCCGCCGCTGATCTGGGGCTGGCCATGGGCACTGGAACCGACGTCGCGATCGAGGCCTCGGACATCACGCTGGTGCGCGGTGACCTGCGCTCCGCGGCTGACGCCATCCGACTCTCCCGGGCCACCCTGCGCACCATTCAGGGCAATCTGTTCTGGGCCTTCGCCTACAACCTGGCTGCAGTGCCGCTGGCCGCTCTGGGGCTGCTCAATCCCATGATCGCCGGTGCCGCCATGGCCGCGTCCTCGGTGTTCGTGGTCAGCAACAGCCTGCGGCTGCGTCGCTTTCGAGCTTGGTCCCGGTAGCCTCAGGCAATCGACTCAGGTGGTCCCCAATTGATTCACAGTGGATTCGCAGCCGCGCGAAGTGATCGGGATGCGCAGCCGTCGGACAATGGTCCCGTGATGGTTGCGCGAAGGATCTTCCTGACGGTGGCTGCGCTCGCATTGCTCGGCGGCATGCTGGCAGGCGGTGTCAGTCGCTTCATGTCCACGGCCGCAGCACAAGCCATGTCATTGCACCCGCAGACCATCCGGCTCACGGTGCATGTGGACGCCGGCAACGATGTGTGGCACAAGTGGACACTGAACTGCCGGCCCTCCACCGATTCCACGCTTCCCGACACGGCCGCCGCCTGCAAGTTCCTTGCCAAATCCGGGCGCTCCGTGCTCGCTCCCGATCCGCGCACTTGGATGTGCTCGATGATCTACGGCGGCCCCCAGCGCGCCAAGATCTACGGCACCTGGGGTGGCAAGTGGGTTAGCGAGAACTTCCGCCGCACCAACGGCTGTGAGGTGGCCCGCTGGCAACGGCTGGTCGTGCTGCTCGGAACACCCTGGATCACGTCCAGCGCCAGTCCCGGCCCGGGCAGTTCCCTCGTGCGCGGTCGGGTCTCGCTCGGCCCCACCTGTCCGGTGCAGCAAGCAGGCCAGACCTGCGAGAAGCCCTCCATCGATGCGCTCGTCACCTTCAGTAACGGCAGCGATACCGCAACCGCCCGCGCCAGCACCGCGGGTGGCTTCCAGATTGCATTGGCAGATGGTGTCTGGCAGGCAACCGCCAGTGCCGGTATGCGCTGTCCGGTGGTACCGGTGACGGTGCCCACCAGCGCAGAGGTCGTCATCGCCTGCGACACTGGCATCCGCTGAACACTGCGAACCTTCGGGTTCGATTAGCGTCACCCGCGGAACACAGTGGAGCGGGTGACGGGAATCGAACCCGCGTGGCTAGCTTGGAAGGCTAGGGCTCTACCATTGAGCTACACCCGCGCACCGGCGCTGGGCGCCGGAATTGTGGAAGTTTAGCGGGGGAATCCGCGTCGCTCGACGCCACCCGCGGACCGGTAGGCTTCGGCGGTCAAACCGGGGCGTAGCGTAGTGGCTAGCGCGCGTGCTTTGGGAGCACGAGATCGGGAGTTCGAATCTCCCCGCCCCGACGCAATTCCCCGATCGCCCAGGAGAACCAACCCATGCAGACGAACGTCGAGAATCTGTCCCCGACGAAGGTGAAGATGACGGTGAACGCCGAGTTCACCGACCTCAAGCACGCCTTTGAACACGCCTATGCGGCGATCAGCAAGCAGGTGAACATTCCCGGCTTCCGCAAGGGCAAGGTTCCCGCGAGTCTCATCGACCAGCGCGTCGGCCGCGGTGTCGTGCTCGAGGAGGCCGTGAACCACGCGGTGCCGGAGCTCTACGAACAGGCCGCGGTGGAGTCCAACATCTTCCCGGTGGGGCAGCCCACCATTGAGGTCACGGATATCGTCGACCGCGATCACATCACCTTCACCGCTGAGGTCGAGGTCCGCCCGGACTTTGAGTTGCCTGCCTACAGCGGACTCAAGGTCGAAGTGGATGCGGTGATCGTCGCCGGTCGAGACATCGAGGAGCAGATCGATTCGCTGCGCAAGCGCTTCGCCACGCTCATCAATGTCGATCGCACCGCGCGTAATGGCGACCTGCTGCTGGTCGACATCAAGGGCGAGGTGGACGGTGAGGCGGTGGAGGATCTCACCGCGAATGCACTCTCCTACGAGTTGGGCACGGACGGCATGCTGCCGGGATTCGATGCCGCGGTACTGGGTGCCGCTGCCGGCGAGGAGCGCAGTTTCGTATTCACTCCGGAAGGTGGCGAGCACGGCGGCGAGGGCATCCTGGTCACGGTCAGCGTGAAGGCCGTGCGCGAACGGGAGCTTCCGGTACTGGACGACGAGTTCGCCATGATGGCCAGCGAGTTCGACACCGTTGCAGGGCTCGAGGCTGACGTTCGCCGGCGCCTCGAGCGTCTCAAGCGCCTGGAGCAGGGTTATCAGGCTCGCGAGCGTGTGCAGGCCGCATTGCTGGACGCCGTCGACATTCCGTTGCCCGAGGGCGTCCTTGCCGCTGAGTACGCCGAGCACTTCAACGACGGTCACGGCGACGCGGAACATGAGGCCGAGTTCAAGGCCAGTCAGGCGCGCAATCTCAAGGCCCAGTTCGTCTTCGACAAGATCGCCGAAGCAGAGCAGTTGCAGGTCAATGACCAGGAGCTCTCGGCCTGGCTGGTGCAGCAGGCGCCGCGTTACGGCATGCAGCCGCAGCAGCTGGCAGACACGCTCATGCAGAATGGTGGCGTGCAGATGGCCATTCAGGACATCCGTCGCGCCAAGGCGCTGGAGGTCGCACTCAAGGCCGCCCAGGTCGTGGACAGCAAGGGCCAGGTCGTCGATCTCGATGCGCTCGACGAGGACGTGGCGGCCCTTTCCTGAGGCCCACCCCCTGACCCATGGCGGTCCCGCTCCAGCGGGGCCGCCATGCTTTTCCGCCGTGATTTCGCCCACGGCAGAACTGTGGGGCTGCCGCGGTGCGGCTGCGGAATGAACCCGTCGGTGCTCGTCGTTAGGGTTGCTGTAACGCCATCGCTCCGCGATGGCCGACGAGAGGACATCCGATGTTCGACCCCAACCTGCGTGGCCCGCAGGGCATGTCGTCCTTCGCTGACGCCGTCGACGAGCGCCTGCTACGCGAGCGCATCATCTGGCTCGAAGGTGAAGTGCGTGACGACAACTCCAACCGCATCGTCAAGCAGCTGCAGGTGCTCTCCGCGGAAGATCCGGAGAAGGACATCACGATGTACATCAATTCGCCCGGCGGCTCGGTCAGCGCCGGCATGGCCATCTACGACGCCATGCAGTTGATCCCCAACGATGTCGCAACCGTGGCCATGGGCCTCGCTGCCTCCATGGGCCAATTCCTGCTCTGCGCAGGCGCCAAGGGCAAGCGAGCTGCGACACCGAACACCCGCATCATGATGCACCAGCCGCTGGGTGGCATCGGTGGTACCGCCTCGGACATCAAGATCCAGGCCGAACAGATGATCATGCTCAAGAAGCGCCTGGCCGAACTCATCGCCCAGCACTCGGGCCAGAACCTGGAGACCATCGAGGCCGATTCCGATCGTGACCGCTGGTTCAGCGCCGAAGAGGCCGCTGCGTACGGGCTCATCGACCACGTCATCACATCGGCCAAGTGAGGTAGTCATGCCAGATCTCAACCGCCTGTATGTCGACGCCGCCGTGCGCACGGCTGGCCCCTCGGCGCGGTACATCCTGCCCGAGTTCCGTGAGCGCACGTCCTACGGCGAGCGGGTCCACAACCCGTACACCAAACTCTTCGAGGAGCGCATCATCTTCCTCGGCGTGCAGATCGACGACGCCTCGGCCGACGATGTCATGGCGCAGCTGCTCACCCTGGAATCGCTGGACCCGGAGCGCGACATCCAGATCTACATCAATTCGCCCGGCGGCTCCTACACGGCCATGACGGCCATCTACGACACCATGCAGTTCGTGAAGCCGGACATCCAGACGGTATGCCTGGGTCAGGCCGCGTCGGCTGCTGCCGTGCTGCTGGCGGCAGGCACGAAGGGCAAGCGCTATGCCCTGCCCCATGCACGCATCCTCATCCACCAGCCCTACACCGAAGGAGGTGGGCAGGGCTCGGATATCGAGATTCAGGCCAACGAGATCCTGCGCATGCGCGTGGAGATGGAGACCATCTTCGCCCTGCATACCGGGCGCACACCCGAGCAGATCAGCAAGGACATCGAGCGCGACAAGATCCTCACCGCGGAGATGGCCAAGGAGTACGGCATCGTGGATCAAGTCATCGCCAGCCGCAAGAACGCCTGACCGCATACTGCTGCACATCGGCGGCTGCCCTGCAGGGTGGCCGCCGATGTTGTTCGCAGCGCCATATCAGGACCCTCCGCATGTGCATTACGCCCTCGGCATAACGACCTCGGATTTCGAGCCCCGCGATCGGTGAAGGTCAGAGGCCCCACGTACTCTGGCCCTCGTGGCACGCATCGGAGAGACCAGCGACCTGCTCAAGTGCTCGTTCTGCGGGAAGAGCCAGAAGCAGGTGAAGAAGCTCATTGCCGGTCCCGGCGTCTACATCTGCGACGAATGCATTGAACTCTGCCTCGAGATCATCGACGATGAGAAGCAGGCGGCCACCACGGCCGAGCTGGACTCGCTTCCCAAGCCTCGTGAGATATTCGAGTTCCTCGATCAGTATGTAATTGGCCAGGACGGCGCCAAGAAGTCGCTGAGTGTGGCGGTGCACAACCACTACAAGCGGGTGCAGGCGGGCCCTGAACATGGCGGCGTCGAGCTGTCCAAGAGCAACATCCTGCTGCTTGGCCCCACCGGCTCCGGCAAGACCCTGCTCGCGCAAACCCTGGCGCGCATGCTCAATGTGCCCTTCGCCATTGCCGATGCCACGGCACTCACGGAAGCCGGCTATGTCGGTGAGGACGTCGAGAACATCCTTCTCAAACTCATCCAAGCAGCGGACTACGACGTCAAGAAGGCTGAACGGGGAATCATCTACATCGATGAGATCGACAAGATCGCCCGCAAGAGTGAGAACCCCTCGATCACCCGTGACGTTTCGGGGGAGGGCGTCCAGCAGGCCCTGTTGAAGATCCTCGAGGGCACCACGGCCAGCGTGCCGCCGCAGGGTGGCCGCAAGCACCCGCACCAGGAGTTCCTGCAGATCGACACCACCAATGTGCTGTTCATCGTGGGTGGCGCCTTCGCCGGTCTGGACCACGTCATCGAGTCCCGAATCGGCAAGAAGTCAGTGGGATTCACCGCCGAACTGGTCGAACGCAACACCAACCCCGGCGACATCTTCAGCAAGGTGATGCCCGAGGACCTCATGAAGTTCGGCCTCATCCCGGAGTTCATCGGTCGCCTGCCGGTTTTCGCGTCCGTCACCGGACTCGACCGCAAGGCGCTCATCGCTGTGCTCACCGAGCCCAAGAACGCCCTCATCAAGCAGTACCAACGGCTCTTCGCCATCGATGGCGTGGAGCTGGAATTCGACAAGGGTGCTGTTGAGGCCATCGCTGACCTGGCCATGGCACGCGGCACCGGCGCCCGCGGTCTGCGTTCGATCATGGAAGAGGCATTGCTACAGACCATGTACGAGATCCCCAGCCGGGACGACATCGCCAAGGTGCTGGTCACCCAGGCGGTGGTGCTCGAAGGCACGTTGCCGAAGCTCCTCAAGAAGGCGCCGCAGGAGAAGTCGGCCTGACGGACAGCTCGCCACGCCGCATGCGCCATTCGCAGCATCGGAGCGTGCATTCATCGGCGGTCGCAACCGCCTGTGAGACAAACCTCGTATGGCCGTCGCAAAGGGGGTCGAAGGTCCCGAATTGGCTGCATGGCCCGGAATACCGTCACGTGGCAAGGGGGATTCCCCGGACGGAAGGAAGAGCATGGCGCAATCGCAGGACATCGGTCACGAAGACGGAAGGCTGAGCGACCTGGGCTACAAGCAGGAGCTGTCACGTGTGTTGTCGAAGTTCGACAGCTTCAGTGTCGCATTCACCTATCTCTCACCCATGGTGGGCATCTACTCACTGTTCGTGCTGGGTGCCGGCACCGCCGGCCCCCGCTACATCTGGCTCATGCTGGTGCCGGTCATCGGCATGTACTTCGTGGCCATGATCTTCGCAGAGCTGGGCAGCCACTACCCGGTCTCGGGCGCGCTGTACCAGTACTCGAAGTTCTCGGTGGGTCCGCGCTACGGCTGGTGGGTTGGCTGGTTCTACTCGGTGGCACTGCTCGTCACCATGGCCGCCGTCGACACCGGAGTGGTGCCCTACCTGTCGACCTTGCTGAACAACTGGTTCAACCTCTCGCTCGACCCTGCGAACCACTCCACCATCCTGCTCATCACCATCATCATGCTGGCCGTGCAGAGTTTCCTGAACATCACCGGCGCCAAGGTGATGGGCCGGGTGGCCAGTTTCGGTTCCTATGTCGAGATCTTCGGCACTATCGGTATCGCGCTCATTCTGGCCGCGGCCGGCTTCCACCACGGATTCGGCTTCCTCTTCAGTTCTCAGGGTGCTGAGACGCTGAAGACCAATTCGCTGGGCGTGGACTTCGGTGGCAACTGGTGGACGGGCGCTGCCTTCGTCGCCGTTCTGGCCCATGTCTTCATCTTCTACGGCTTCGAGTCCGCAGGCGACGTTGCTGAGGAGACCAAGGATGCCTCGCGGCAGGTTCCCCGTGCCATGCGCCAGGCGCTGGCCGTCGGTGCTGTCACCTCATTCATCCTGGTTGCGGCGCTGCTGCTGGCGACCCCGAGCGATGCCAAGGGTTACGCGGAGGCGACCTCATTCGCGGGCGGCGTTCCCTACATCCTGCAGCAGTCGATCGGCTCGCCCTTCCTGCGTGACATCCTGCTGCTCGCGGTCTGCTTCGCATTCTTCTCCTGTGGATCCTCGATTCAGGGGGCCAGCGCGCGCATGCTGTACGCCTATGCGCGCGACGGCCAGACGCCGGCATCCGGTTTCATCTCCAGGGTCTCAACGAAGCACCGCACGCCGGTGAACGCATTGCTGGTCGGCGCCACCATCCCGGTGGCCTTCACGCTGTTGGTGAACGTCACTCCCACCAGCGACATTCACATCGGCTTCTTCACCTACCCGGCCAATGTGTCGGCACTGACAGCACTCGTGTCGTTCGGTGTCAGTGGCATCTACATCGCCTTCGGCCTCACCGTGCTGGGCGCACTCATCGCCCGACTGCGCGGCTGGAAGCCCTCGGGGCACTACACACTGGGCCGTAAGGGCATGCTGGTGAACGTCATCGCGCTGGTCTACCTGGTGGTGATGTTCGTGAACCTGGCCCTGCCCTCTGGTCTCAGCAGCCCGCGTGGCGCACTCTTCAATCTGGATTGGGTGACCCTGGTGGTCGTGGCCCTGCTGGCCCTGGCTGGCCTGGTGGTGCGGCTGCTTGCCCCCGGCAGTCGCCTCGCCAAATAGGCAATGACAGCGGGGCCGCACCGTACTGGGTGTGGCCCCGCTGTCATTCGGGTCAGTCGGTCTCGGACAGGGTGGCCTGTACCTCCAGGCGCTCGGCCGGGCCGTAACTGATCTCGTCGATGCCCCCAGCGGCAACCAGGTCGGACTGCACCGCGCGCACGCGCTCGAGCAGGGCGTCGGGGCCCAGCACCAGGGCTGTGGCCAGACGGGCACGCATCGACTTCTTGGCATCGGACTTGGCTTTGCGCACGAAGACCAGCACTTCCGCCACGGCGTCGTAGGCAGCGGCATCGCCGTCACCGGCCAACTGGGCAATGGCATCGGCGTTCGGCCAGCTCTGACGGTGCACGGAGCCCTCGCGCCACCAACTCCACACCTCTTCCGTGACGAAGGGCATGAAGGGCGCGAAGAGGCGTAGCAGTGTGTCGGTTGCGACACCCAGGGCCAGCTTGGCCGAGGCCGCGGCCTCATCGCCCATGCCGCCGTACACGCGGTCCTTCACCAGCTCCAGGTAGTCGTCGCAGAAGCGCCAGTAGAAGCCCTCGGTGAGTTCCAGCGCTCGCGAGTAGTTGTACTGCTCGAAGGCCGTCGTGGACTGGCGCACCAACTCCGCCAGCTGCGCCAGCATGGCCCGGTCGAGTGAGCTGCTGACAAGGCCGCCTTCGGTCACGGCACCCATGGAGAGCGCGAACTTGGAGGCATTGAGGATCTTGATGGCCAGACGCCTGCCGATCTTCATCTGTCCCACATCGAAGGCGGTGTCAGTGCCGGGACGCCCGGAAGCCGCCCAGTAGCGCACTGCGTCCGAGCCGTGCTCCTGCAGGAGATCGATGGGCGTGACGACATTGCCCTTCGACTTCGACATCTTCTTGCGGTCCGGATCGAGAATCCAGCCGGAAATGGCGGCATGCTTCCAGGGCAGGTCGTCATTCTCGAGGTGCGCGCGGACCACGGTCGAGAAGAGCCAGGTGCGGATGATGTCGTGGCCCTGCGGGCGCAGGTCGAAGGGGAACACTCGCGACCAGCGATCGGGGTCCGTCTCCCATCCGCCCACGATCTGCGGAGTCAGGGACGAGGTGGCCCAGGTGTCGAGCACATCCGGATCGCCCATGAAGCCACCGGGGACACCGCGCTGGGACTCGGTGTAGCCGTTCGGTGCATCCGAGGAGGGATCCACCGGCAGCTGTGACTCCTCGGGTACCAGCGGCCGTCCGTAAATCGGGTTGCCGTCCTCGTCGAGCGGGTACCACACCGGGACCGGCACTCCGAAAAAGCGCTGCCGGGACACCAGCCAGTCGCCGTTGAGGCCCTCCACCCAGTTGGTGTAGCGGGAGCCCATGTACTCCGGATGCCATTCCAGCTGTGCGCCGCGCTTCACCAGCAGCTCGCGCAAGTCGGCGTCGCGGCCACCATTGCGGATGTACCACTGGCGGGTGGTGACGATCTCGAGTGGCTTGTCGCCCTTCTCGAAGAACTTCACGGGATGGGTGATGGGTCGGATGTCGCCGACCAGATGGCCCGATTCCCGCAGCAGGTCCGCGATGCGCTCCTTGGCGGTGTGGGCGGTGGCGCCGGCAATGGCCGCGTAGGCGGCAATACCTTCGCTGCTTTCGATCCACTCCGGCGTCTCGCTCATGAGCCGACCGTCCCAGCCGATGATGGGGCGGGTGGGGAGTTGCAGTTCGCGCCACCAGGTGACGTCGGTGGTGTCGCCGAAGGTGCAGATCATGGCGATGCCAGAACCCTTGTCGATGGCCGCCAGATGGTGGGCCACCACCGGCACCTCGACGTCGAAGAGCGGAGTGCGCACGGTCTTGCCGAACAGCGGCTGGTAGCGCTCGTCATCGGGATTGGCCACCAAGGCCACGCAGGCGGGAATGAGTTCTGGGCGCGTGGTCTCGATGTAGACCGTTTCGCCGTTGTCCGTACGCGTGAAACCGATGCGATGGTAGGCGCCGGGGCGTTCGCGGTCCTCGAGCTCGGCCTGGGCAACTGCGGTGCGGAAGGTGACGTCCCAGAGGGTGGGTGCCTCGCTCTGGTAGGCCTCGCCGCGGGCCAGGTTGCGCAGGAAGGCGCGCTGGGAAGCGGCGCGCGATTTGGCGTCGATGGTCTGGTAGGTCAGGCGCCAGTCCACGGAAACGCCGAGGGTGCGCCAGAGATCCTCGAAGGCCTTCTCGTCCTCCACCGTGAGTCGCAGGCACAACTCGACGAAGTTGCGACGGGAGATGGCGATCTGGTCCTTGCCGGGTTGGCTGGGTGGCTGGAAATCCGGGTCGTAGGGGAGTGAGGGGTCGCAGCGCACACCGTAGAAGTTCTGGACGCGCCGCTCCGTGGGCAGTCCGTTGTCGTCCCAGCCCATGGGGTAGAAGACATCGAAGCCCTGCATGCGCTTGTATCTGGCCATGCAGTCGGTGTGTGTGTAGGAGAAGACGTGACCCACGTGCAGCGAGCCCGAGGCGGTGGGCGGTGGGGTGTCGATGGAGTACACGTCGGAACGGGGGCGGTCGCCCGCGAAGTGGTAGGTGCCCTCGTCCAACCAGGCTGTGGACCAGCGCGCCTCAACCCCGTCCAGTGTGGGCTTCTCGGGCATGCGGGGGTATTCGACCGTCATGACGGGCAATTCTAGGTTGCGGTGCACGGGTCACCGGCATCGCGCACGGCCCTAGCCTTGGCCTGTGACGCCAGAAGAACGCCTTGCCGAGATCCAGCACGAACTCGCTGCCCGCAACCCGGAGAACCGCATCGATCCCACGCTGGATCGCATCCGTGCCGCCTGCGAGTTGCTCGACGATCCGCAGCGCGCATATCCGGTCATCCACGTGGCCGGCACCAATGGCAAGACCACCACCTCCCGGATGATCGAGACGCTGTTGCGCGAGTTCGGCCTGCACACCGGCCTCATGACTTCGCCGCACCTGCACGACGAGCGTGAACGGATCCGACTCGACGGAGAGCCGGTGGAGATCGAGCGCTTCATCGCCGCCTACGAGGAACTCCAGCCCTACCTCGGGCTCATCGACCAGCGGGTGGGGCGATTGTCCTATTTCGAAGTCCTCACGCTGCTCGGCTTCGCCATCTTCGCCGATGCGCCGGTCGACGTCGCGGTGATCGAGGTGGGCCTGGGTGGCGAATGGGACGCCTCCAACGTGGTGGAGCCCCTGGTCACTGTCATCACACCCATCGGCATGGACCATCAGGACTACCTCGGCCATGACCTGGCCTCCATCGCGGCCGCCAAGGCCGGCATCCTCAAGCCGGCGGCGGTGCCCGTTCTGGCGCGCCAGGAACTGGTTGCGGCAGAGGTGATTGCGGCTCGCTGCGCCCAATTGGGTCTGCCCATGGTCCGCGAGGGTGTGGAATTCGGCATCGCCCAACGCACCCTGGCCGTCGGCGGTCAACTGCTGGAGTTGCAGGGCCTGGGCGGCAATTACACCGACGTCATGCTGCCGCTTTACGGGGAACATCAGGCTTCCAACGCCGCCGTGGCGCTGACCGCGGTTGAGGCCTTCTTCGGCGCTGGTGTCATGCATCATGCCCGCGATTTCGCCGAGGAGGGGCAAGCTCCGGCGGCCTGGGTGGGGATCGAGGACCCACGCCCGCTCGACCTTGACCTGGTCCGGGCGGGCTTCCTCAACGTCACCTCCCCGGGTCGCGCCGAAGTGGTTCGTCGCAGCCCCACCGTCATCGTGGACGCTGCGCACAATCCCCACGGTGCCCGGGCCCTGGCCAACACCCTGGCCAGTGAATTCGACTTCCGTCACCTGGTCGGCGTCCTGGCCATCCTGGCCGACAAGGACGTGCGTGGGGTGTTGGAGGCGCTGGAAGCCGTGCTCGACGAGGTGGTGATCACCCGGAACGGCTCACCGCGCTCCGGCCAGGTGGAGCAGGTGGCCCGAGTGGCTGCCGAGGTGTTCGGCGAGGAGCGCGTGCACACCGCGCCCGACCTGGCTGCCGCCACGGCCTACGCCACCCAGCTCGTTGACACCCATGCCGGAGACGGCGGGCTCGGGATCGTGGTGACAGGATCGGTCGTCACTGCGGCCGAGGCGCGTGCCCTGTACGGCCGGTCCACGGCCTGAGCTGTCCATAACTGCTCTGGGAAGACGGGGTCCTGTGTCCTCAGTATCCCGGAGGACCTCTCGCTACGCTCGACTCACCGATAGGAGAACCTCGTGTCCGTAGAACGCACCCTCGTCCTCATCAAGCCCGATGGCGTCCAGCATCGCCACGTGGGCGAGATCATCTCCCGCATCGAGCGCAAGGGCTTGCGCATCCTGGGCCTGCAGATGCGCATGCTGACCGACGAGATGGCTGCCAAGCACTATGCAGAGCACATCGGCAAGGACTTCTACGCGGCGCTGGTGGACTTCATGAAGAGTGGCCCCATCGTGGCCATGGTGGTCGAGGGGGACGATGCCATCGCCGAGTGGCGCGCCATGATGGGTCCCACCAACCCCGTCAACGCGGCTCCGGGGACCATCCGGGGGGATTTCGCCACCAATACCCGGGCCAATGTCACCCACGGCTCGGACTCGGTGCAGGCGGCACAGCGGGAGATCGCCATCTTCTTCCCGGAGTTGGCGCGCTAGCGCCAACTGCGCCCCCCACTTCCTCGGCAGTTCGCGCCGCTGCGCGAACGCCTGCGGTCCCGGAGTTGGCGCGCTAGCGCCAACTGCGCCCCCCACTTCCTCGGGAGTTCGCGCCGCA
>JAKAIC010000025.1 GCA_021814565.1 Actinomycetes bacterium
TACTGCTCGGCGTCCAGCTCTCCCGCCGCGAAGCGCCGATCCAGCATGGCCCGTGGTGATTCCAGCCCACTCGGCTGCGGATGCTCGGTGCGGGTGATGCGCGCCAGAAGCCAGATGCCGAATCCGATGACGGAGCCCCACACCAGCACCATCATGAGGCCCATGCCGAGCGCGTTCACACCGCTCCATCCGCCGTAGCCGTAGCCGTTCCCAAACCAACCCATCATGATCGGCACCTTTCCCTACCGTGGCACCGCATGGCGTCACACCGCTGATGCTGCGCCGCCCGCATGAAGACAGCATCGCTGCACGGTGAAGAAACGATGAAGCCGCACACATCGACCCCACACGGCGCGATCTTCAGGGAATCTTCATGGTTCCTCAGGACTTTCGTCGCATGCGCCGGGCACGCTTGCCCAGAACAACATCGGCGAGCGGAGCAACAGCATGAGCCTTACCAGACGGCAGTTCGTGACAGGACTGGCAGGAACCGGCGCAATCGTGGCCGGCGCGAGCGTCGGCGCCTCGCGCTTGCTGCAACAGCGCGGTGGTACACCCATTCCGTTGGTGACCAGCGACCTGCACGCCATGACCGGGAAGCTGCGGAACTTCTCCTTGGTGGCCGCGCCCACCAAAGTCGATCTGGGCGGAACGGTGGTCGAAACCTGGGCCTACGGGAACCGCGTGCCGGGACCGGTGCTGCGCGCCACCGCGGGCGATCGCATCAAGGTGGCCTTCCACAACCAGCTGCCTGCGCCGACCAGCGTGCATTGGCACGGGCTCGCCATTCGCAACGACATGGACGGGGTACCGGGCGTCACCACGCCCCCGACCGCAGCAGGCGGTCGCTTCAATTTCGACTTCGTGGTGCCCGACCCCGGAACGCATTGGTTCCATCCCCACACCGGGCTGCAGATGGATCGCGGACTGTACGCGCCATTCATCATCGACGATCCGCGCGAGCCCGGCGCCTACGACCGGGAATGGATCGTGGTCCTGGACGACTGGACGGACGGAGTAGGTCCCAGCCCCGAACAGAACCTGGCCCGGCTCCAGGCCGACGGTGGGCCGGCCCACGGCAACGGCGACGGCATGATGGGCGGCATGGGCGGCATGGGCGGCATGGGCGGCATGGGCGGCATGGGCGGCATGGGCGGCATGGGCGGCATGATGTCCGCTGACGGTGGTGACGTCAGCTATCCCCTGTTCCTCATCAACGGTCGACCCACCAACGATCCGGAGGTCCTGGCCGCGAAGCCCGGCCAACGCCTGCGCGTGCGCATGATCAACGCCTCCGCGGACACCATCTACAACGTCGCCCTCGGTGATCACACGCTCACCGTGACCCATTCCGACGGCTATCCGGTGCAGCCGGCGCTGACAAAGTCCATTCGCATTGGGATGGGTGAGCGCTACGACTTCACCGTGACGCTCAAGGACGGCGTCTACCCCTTGGTGGCCGCGCCTGTGGGCAAGACCGGTCTCGCTCGCGCTCTGGTCCGCACAGCAGCTGGCGCCGCGCCCGGGGCATCGGCACAGCCCCGTGAACTCGACTCCGACCCCTTGACTGCTGACCGGCTGCGCGTGGCGCCGGGTGCCGCCCTGCCGGCGCGGGATCCCAGCAGCACCCAGGAACTGATCCTGTCCGGCTCGATGGCACCCTACGTTTGGACCATCAATGGCGCCACCTACGAGCACGCCTCCCCGCTCACCATTCGCCGGGGCGAGACCGGACGCTTCCTCATCCGCAACCTGTCGATGATGTCGCACCCCATGCACTTCCATGGCCACACCTTCCAGCTCGGCGGTGCCGGCGGCACCGGACCGCGGAAGGACACGGTGCTGGTTCCGCCCATGGCCGCCTTCCCCATCGATCTGAAGGCCGACAACCCGGGCCGCTGGATGGTGCACTGCCACAACATCTACCACGCAGAGGCCGGCATGATGACCCGCCTGGACTACGTGAGCTGAGCACGAACGACAGGGTGGTCTCCGCGCTGGAGCGAGGACCACCCTGTCGTTTCCGACGCCGGGCTACACGCGATGCATCATCGGCAGCGCGAACATCCAGGTGTTGAGCAGAGCCAAGCCGATGACGAGCACCGAGAACGGAACCATCACCTTGCGATGCATGGTGGTCGCCGGGTACTGGCGCCGTGCTGTGCGGTACACCGCGTAGAGGGAGGCGAGCACGCCCAGAGCCAGCATCGCGTACTGCAGGATGTGGATCATGTCTGAGCCCACGATGGCCGGCGACTCCGTCGGCATCGGCTGCCCGACAATCGGCAATGCCGTGTACACCACCGCCCGGCCTTCTGAAAGCAGGTGGAAAAGGTTGTGCGCCATATGCGCTGCGATATCGAGCGGGATCAAGGCATAGCCGAAACGCGCGAAGTTCTGCCACAGAGTCTCTGTGGTGAATCTGGCAGCTACTCCCGCGGCGACTGCCAGCAGCCCCACCTGCATGGCGATGGCGAGCGCAAAGGTGAATGAGAAGACCACCGGGTAGTAGTCGGTGTGCAGGAACGCGCCGACGTGATGCAGCACGGTTGGCCAGCCCTCGAGCATGGAGACGTTCTGGTACACGACAATGCCCATGATGGCCATGGCGAGGAAGGCCACTTCCACTTGCGGCTTGCTCATGAACCACAGTTCTGACGTGGGCTTGCGGACGCTGAGCGAGATGGCCTGATTCGGGCAGTTCTTGATGCAGTTGGCGCAGAGATTGCATTCGGCATTGGTATCGAGCTTGCGCGGGAACGAGAACAAGGGACATCCCGGGACCTTGGCGCTGCCGTTGAAGCAGACAGCGCGCGATGTGCACGTCCGGCAGATATCCTCGTTGGCGCGCAGCGCGATGATGCCGGTGCGCGAGTAGTTGGCCGACACTCCCCCCAGGAAGCACAGGTAGCGGCAGAAGGCCCGGCGCTGCCACAGCGCGCCCGAGACGACCACGGCACTGGTGAGCATCAGCAGGAGCACACCGGAACCCCAAGGTGATTCAACGACACCCCACATGTGGTCGGCCCAGGTGATCGACAGGAAGGAGGCATCGATGATCCAGATCCCGTACTTCTTCAGGAACGGCGGCACCGGCCGCTCCAGCCCGACCAACCGCTGCACCAGGTCGTTGATGGTGGCGAACGGACAGATGGCACACCAGAAGCGACCCAGGAGCAGGAAGGCCACCGGAATGAGCGGCCACCAGATGACCCACATCAGCACCGTGCCGAAATTACGGCTTGCGGCTTCGGGGCCGATGAGCAGTTCATAGCCGACCAGCGCGAATCCGGCCAGCACTGCCCACTGGAAGACCTTGGGATACAAGGATGATTCGAACACGGCACGCACCCACGCGATGTCCAGCAGGTTTCGGCCGCGGGGCTCAGGGGTCCTGTCCGGCGCCATGGATGGCGTGGTCAGTGACACGGGTTGCGGTGGCTTGCGCAATTCCTCCAGGCTCATGCGACATCACCGGACCTGGCAGGGCGCGCCGAACTTGCCGGCACAGCGGATCGGCCGTGGGCGACTGGCCGCGGCTGACGGCCCCGCACCATCCCCGCGATGAGCAGCACTCCCAGGTTGAAGAGCGCGAAGCCTGCAAGCGTCAGATGCCGTTGGGGGGCCGCCGGCGTTGCGATGTACGGCATGATCGACGCGCTCCCGGCATCGTGCACCATTCCCGGCATACCGGCCATGGTCGGATCGTCACCACCGGACGCGGGCATGCCTTCCCCAACCCCGTGCGTCGGCAGGGGCATCAGCGACTGTGTGGTGGTCGGTGAATTTCGGCCGGAGTCGTGCGCAGGCAGGGGTGGCGCGGCAACGGTTGCCGTAGCAGTGAATGAGACGATGATCGCGGCCAGGGCCAACGACATTCCGATCCAGCGATTTCGTTGCATGTTGGTGAAGATCCTTCGCGGCAGCAGCGCATTGTGAACGTTGTGAATCCTGCCGACCGATGTCGCGCACTCCCCTGAAGAAGCCATGAAGCTTTGATGAAGGCCCGGCGATTGCGTCGCCAGAGTTGGACAGGGAACGCTGCTGCGTGGCCATCTTCGTCGAACCTTCACAAGTTCAACGTGGAATCATCAGGTTCCTGCAACAGGATGAAGAACAATTCGTCGAATCCACAGGCAATCCCGCCACTGCATCACTCCACCGAAGGACCGCACCGATGACGATCGCTTCACCTTCCGCCACTCGCCTGCGCCTGGCTGCGGCCACGGTCGCGGGCCTTCTGCTGCTCTCCGCCTGCGGCTCCACCAATGTGAGTTCAGGCAGTGCCTCGAACAACAGCGGCGCCATGGACATGGGTGGCGGGGCGGGGATGGCCGCTGACGGTTCCATGACCGGTGACATGGCCATCGACGCCTCCGGCATGGGTGCACACGTGCACAATCTGGCGTTTGACGGCCAGCGCCTGCTGCTCGGCACGCACGAGGGCTTATGGGTGCAGACGGGCGCTGATGCACCTCGCCAGCTCTCTGCCGATCGCTTCGATGTAATGGGCTTTGCCAGGCAAGGTGCAGTCTGGCTGGCATCCGGGCACCCGGGCATGGGGATGCAGGCACCGGACAACCTGGGTCTTATGACATCAGGTGACCAGGGCCGGCACTGGAAGACACTCGCCCTTTCCGGGCAGGCGGACTTCCACCGTCTGGTGGCAGCCGGTCGCGTGATCATGGGCATCAGCTCCGGCGACGGACACCTGCTGCGCTCGGTCGACAGTGGCCGCACCTGGAGCGACCTGGGGGCTAACTCGCTATACGACCTGGCCATCGCGCCGAACAGCACTGACCGTGTGATCGGCACCATGCAACAGGGACCGCAATTGTCAGTCGATGGTGGCAAGACCTTCAGCACGATCAAGGGCGCACCGCTGTTGGCCCTGCTCGCCGTGAATGGCACAACCATGGTCGGCTTCGACGTCTACGGCAAGGTGTTCACGTCAACGGACAACGGGGACAGTTGGACGAAGGTCGGTGCGGTGCCCAGCCAGCCGTCCGCCATCGCCGCATCCGGTGACCGCATGGCTGCTCTGGTCGGCAGCACGGTGTATCTCTCCACCGACGGCGGCAAGCATTTCTTCACGCATCTGCGTGGTGTCGAGGGCCACTGACGCGAGTCGAGGTGCGTGTAATGGGCCTTGACGATCAGTCTTTGCACTTGGCATGGGCACCCGGTCGCTCGCGCGTAGCCTAGGGATCACCATTCACGACAGGGCAGGAGAGGCGCGTTGGGCGACCATCACGATCTCGGTCTGACTACCCCTGATCATCGCCGGCCCTTGGCTGCGGCACTTGCCATCGCCGTGGCAATACTCGCGGCGGAGGTCATCGGTGCTGTTATCTCGGGCAGTCTGGCACTCCTGGCAGACGCCGGGCACATGCTGACCGATGTCGCCGGACTGTCGTTGGCGCTCTTCGCCTCATCGCTGTCACTGCGCTCGGCCACGCCCGAGCGCACCTGGGGCTACCGCCGCGCGGAAGTGCTGGCTGCAGCCGCCCAGGCCGCGCTGCTGCTGGCGGTAGGAGCATTCATCCTGCTCTCGGGATTCCGTCGACTGCTGTCCCCTCCGCATGTCGAGTCTGGTGTGATGTTCGCGTTCGCGCTGCTGGCGATCCTCGGCAATGCCATATCGATCGGCATCCTGGCGCGCATCCAGGGCAGCAATCTCAACACCCGTGCAGCGCGTCTTGAAGCGTTCAGCGATCTGTTGGGCGCGCTTGCCGTGCTCGTGGCCTCCGTGCTCATTTCCGCCTTCGCATGGGATCGTGCCGACGGCATCGTCTCCATCGGTATTGCGCTCCTCATCCTGCCCCGAACCATTCGCTTGCTGCGCGAATCGGCCGATGTCCTGCTGGAAGCCACACCGCGGAACATCGACCTGGCGGATGTCCGCAGCCATATCCTCGCGCTGCCGCAAGTGATCAGCATGCATGATGTGCATGCCACCCAGGTCGCGACTGACCTCCCCGTGCTCACCGCCCACATCGTTGTCGAGGATTCCTGCTTCGTGGACGGACAACTGCCGAGGCTGCTCGATGACCTGCAAGCCTGCCTGGCTGATCACTTCGACGTCGAGCACTCGACTTTCCAATTCGAGCCCCTACGCCATCTGGAGCATGAGACCGCACGGCACGAGTGAGAGTGCTTTCGTCGGCTCATGGCAGGGTCATCGGCAATTGGGAAGTTCAGCGGTGCGGAGCCCACGTCCAGCGTCCACTCGCAGGACGCTGCGATGTGACTGCGTGTTGATGAGATCTTCAGCCGATCAACAGTGAGCGAACATGCTGCGCGAGCAGACTGGAGCCGTTGCAATGCGGTGGTCGGCAACGGCCACCGCTGACATGGCACGGATTCTCGAGCCCCATGCCACGACATCGGGAGGTACGAGTTGTCGAGATCTACGCATGCACAATCCGCGGACGGGCAGTTGTACATCTGCCCCATGCACCCCGAGATCCGGCGCGAGTCACCCGGCCGCTGCCCCATCTGTGGCATGCATTTGGAGCCGCTGATTCCCGGATCGGATAACGAAAGCGAACAGCGCGAGTACCAGCTGATGCTGCGGCGCTTCTGGTCATCACTCCCGATCACATTGCTGGTGCTGGTGATCGCCCTGGGACCCCTGCGTGCGATGCCAGCTGGAGTGCGCGATTGGAGCGAGTTGCTGCTGGCCACCGTCGTGGTCTTCGGCAGCGCCTGGCCCTTCCACCTGTGGGGCCTGTCGTCCATCCGGCAGCGCAACCCCAACATGTGGACTCTCATCGCCCTCGGCATCAACATGGCGTACTGGTACTCCTTCGCCGCGGTGCTGGCACCGGGCGCCTTCCCCGACGCATTGCGTGTCGATGGGGGCCTGCCGTTGTATTTCGAAGCGGCAACGGTCATCTGCACATTGACGCTGCTGGGCCAGGTGCTGGAGTTGCGGGCTCGTGCTACCACGGGCAATGCCATCCGCAGCCTCCTGCAGCTCGCACCCGCGACCGCAATGCGCGTGGACGCGCAGGGTGCAAGCGTGGAAGTGGATCTTGCCGATATCGTCATCGGTGATCGGCTGCGCGTCCGTCCGGGCGACCGAATTCCGGTCGATGGATTCGTCGCCTCCGGAATGTCCGCCGTCGATGAATCAATGATCACGGGCGAACCGATGCCCGTGGACAAGGCCCTGGGCGACGCGGTTGTCGGTGGCACCTTGAACACGACGGGCACCCTTGACATAAGCGCCACTGGCGTCGGCGCGGACACGGTTCTGTCCCGGGTCATCGGCATGGTGGCCGCAGCACAGCGTTCCAAGGCGCCGCTACAGCGGCTGGCCGACCGAGTTGCCGGTGTCTTCGTGCTGGCAGTGGTTGCCGTCTCCGTCGCCACCTTCTTGGTCTGGGGCTGGTTCGGCCCACAGCCCAGTTGGGCCCTGGGACTGGTGAATGCGGTGGCGGTGCTCATCATCGCCTGCCCCTGCGCCCTGGGTTTGGCTACGCCCATGTCGGTCATGGTGGGCACCGGTCTAGGCGCCAGCAGGGGCGTGCTCTTCAAGGACGCCACCGCCATGGAACGCATGCGTCTGGTGGACACCATCGTCGTCGACAAGACCGGCACCTTGACCCAGGGCCGGCCAACCGTGCAGCAGGTGCTGCCTGAACGAGGTCATACCGGTGATGAGGTGCTCACACTCGCAGCAACTGCGAACGGTGCCAGTGAACATCCTTTGGCTCGCGCTGTCCTCGAGGCTGCACGCGACCGCAACCTGCTGGTCGGCCAGGCGCAGGACTTCAGTGCCATTCCAGGCTTGGGAGTCACCGTCACCCTCGATGCCTCGACCATATTGGTCGGCAGTCGCGACCTCATGGACCGTGAGCATGTGACCGTGGCGCGTGATGTGGTGACACTGGCCACCGCCGGCACCATGGTCTACGTCGCTAAGGACAGCCACCTCATCGGTGCCATCGTGCTCACCGACGCCGTCAAGGAAAGCACTCCAGCAGCCGTGGCTGCGTTGCACGCCGACGGCGTGCACGTTGTCATGGCCACAGGCGATGCAGAGGGCCCGGCCTCAGCGATCGCCGCGCTGGTCGGGCTCGATGCCTTCCATGCCCGGGTCAAGCCCGAGGACAAGCTGCAGATAGTTCGTGACTTGCAGTCCCGGGGTCGATTCGTCGCCATGGCCGGCGACGGCATCAATGATGCACCGGCATTGGCACAGGCTGATGTGGGCGTCGCCATGGGCACTGGCACTGACACTGCGATTGCGGCGGCGGCAGTCACGCTGGTGAAGGGAGACCTGCGCGGATTGGCGGCAGCCATGGCCATTTCCCGCGCCACTGTTCGCAATATGCGACAGAACCTGGGCTTTGCCTTCGGTTACAACGCCATCGGTATTCCGGTGGCCGCCGGCGCACTCTATCCGTTGTTCGGAGTGCTGCTGTCGCCAGCAATTGCGGCGGCAGCCATGAGCCTGTCAAGCGTGTCCGTGGTCGTGAACTCACTCCGACTGCGTCGCGCCGCCGCGTAGGGCGCAGCCACCGCCTGCATTCGCCGTGGTATTCACCAGCAGTGGTGGCGTTTGTCTACCTGCGCTTCGGACACATGAAGCACGCATGGAGATGTCGAGCACCGGCTGGCTGCACACCACGACCGTCGATCTTCATCGCTTCTTGTTACGGACATCATCGAATGCACAGCGGCGCGGACCATGCTGGCTGCAGTTGATGGGAGGTCTCGAATGAGGCTGCACAACAGGTGGCTGCTACCTGCGGCTACCACAGTGGGGAACCACGATGTCGAACACCGTTGATTTTGGCAGTGGGCCGCTGGCTGACATCACGGTGGTGAAAGCCGAGGCCTGCCATTTCTGCCACGATGCGCTGCAGCTGTTGGACGAGATGACGGCTGAATATCCGATGCGGATCCGCATCCTCGACATCCGCGACCCCGAGGGTTGCGCGCTGATGCAGGAGCATCGCGCTGCTCTCAGTCCGCTGATACTCGTAGACGGGGTCTTCTTCAGCCAGGGCCGGCTGCCACGCGGCAAGATCCGGCGACTGCTGGCCGCTCGGGCAGCGGCGGTGCCGGCATGAGCAACCTGCTCACGAGTGGTTCCATCCTCACCGCATTCCTTGCCGGCGGGATAGCACTGTTCGCCCCTTGCTGCATCGTGTTCCTGGCCCCCAGCTATATGGCAGTGGCCGTGAAGAACCGGCGATGGCGCCTGCTTCCGCTCACCATGATCTTCGCAGCGGGCCTGGCGTCGGTGCTGCTGCCCATCACCTTGGGCATGAGCCTGGTGTCCGCCGCCATCGCGCACTACCACCGCGAGCTCTACCTTGCGGGTGGACTGCTCATGCTGCTGCTCGCGGCGTGGTCTGTGACGGGCCGCATGTGGAGCCTCCCCTCCATAATCCGAGCACCCGACACCCGTCGTGGCGACAGCGCCAGCTTCTTCAGCCTGGGCGTCTTCTCCGGCGTCGCATCCGCCTGCTGCGCACCCGTGCTCATCGGCGTTATGACGCTGTCCGCCCTCTCGGCCAATCCCGTCTCCGGCGTTGCGCTCGGCTTGGCCTATGTCTTCGGCATGACCTTCCCGTTGTTCGTCATGGCCTTGCTCTGGGACCGCTTCGACCTTGGCAGCAAACGAATACTGCGAGCACGTCCGGTGCGGATTCCGCTGCCGGGCGGCCGACACATCCTCACCAACACCATCAACCTCGGCGTCGCCGCAGCGCTGGCCGTGATGGGCGGCTTCGTCCTGTACCTGGCGGATTCTGGGCAGATGACAAGTGGGCCGCGCAGTCAGGTAATGATCGGCAACTGGCTGGGCAGCATCTTCCGTTCCATCAATCAGGCCCTGGCCCCCGTCCCCGAACCGGTCCTGGGGTTGGGCATCCTCGCGATCGGCGGCATATTCGCGTTCGCCATGCTCCGCGACCGCGCCCGTGATGCACGAACACCAACGGATGCACGGTCCGAGTCAACCGATGCACCTTCCTCTGAACCGCACTGCCACTGAAGGGACCACCATGTCACGGCAGACAGCCGCCGTCGCGGCACATTCCAGCGCGCCTACACCTCCCAAGCGCACGCTCCCCAACCCAGTGCTGATCATCGGCTTGTTGGCGCTGGCCGCTGTCATAGGAGTCGGCCTCTACACCAGCCAGATCAAGCAAGGTGTCACCGACGTCAAGGCGCCGGCCTTCACGCTGCCCACAACTGACGGCCGCACTGTGAGTCTTGCCGACTACCGCGGTAGGAATGTGCTGCTGTACTTCAGCGAAGGAGCTGGATGCCAGGCCTGTCTGGTGCAGATGGCCCAGATCGAGGCCATGCAGTCCCAGTTCAAGGCTGCCAATATCGTCGTCCTGCCGATCGTCATGAACAGCAAGGCCGACATCCTGGCCGACATGCTTGCGAATGGCGTGAAGACGCCTTTCCTGCTCGACAAAGGCACGGTGTCGACGGCGTACAAGACCATTGGAAGGGGCATGCATCCAGGACTCCCCGGTCACAGTTTCGTCGCCATCGACAGCCGTGGCAGGCAACGCTGGCACGGCGAATTCCCGTCGATGTGGCTGGCGCCCAAAGATCTGCTCGCCAAGGCCAAGTCGGTGCTTGGTCTGTGACCTCCACGCCTGACCCGCAAATCAGCGGGAGTGGCGTGGCAGTGTGAGGCGGAAGCTGGATCCACGACCTGGGCCATCCGAGGTTGCCGTGAGGGTCCCGCCATGCGCCCGCGCGATCTCGCGGGCGATGGTAAGCCCGATCCCCGATCCCTGGGAACGCCGAACGCCGTTCGCCGCGCGGTAGAAGCGCTCGAAGATGCGGGTGAGATCCTCACGCGCCAGGCCCACACCGCTGTCGGAGACCTGCACCCAGGCCTCGCGTGCATCCGATCCGACATCGACGGCCACCCGTCCTCCGTGGGGCGTGGCGACGAGCGCATTGCCGAGCAGATTCGTCAACACCTGTGTCACTCGGTCCGCGTCTGCTTCCATGGCGATGACGTCAGGAGCCGTGATCTGGAGCTGAACACCCGCATCATCGAACTGCGGTCGCAGCCGCTCGAGGGCAGCCCGGGCCAGTGCCGCCAGGTCGCACGTTGCCAGTACGGGTGCCAGCCGGCCCTCCTGAGCACGTGACAGCGTCGACAGGTCATCGGCAAGACGGTGCAACCGGCGCAGTTCCAGGCTCAGCGCCTCCAGGGTAGTGGCATCGGCTGCGAATACTCCGTCGATGACTCCCTCGACGTAGCCGTCAAGGACCGTCAGCGGCGTGCGCATCTCGTGTGCCACATCGCCCAGCAGGCGGGTGCGGCGCTCTTCCGTCGCAGCCAGACTCCGGGCCAGGGTGTTGACGTCCTGGGCCAGCGCCGCCATTTCCGGGACCGGTGGCAGCGGCACCTGTGCTGCATAGTCCCCATCGGCGATGCGACGAGTGACACTGCGCAGTGCGTCGATGGGTCGGAGGACGCGTGACGTGACCGCGTACGCGGCTACCGCGGCTACACCCAGCGCGACACCGATGCCAGCCAGCAAAGCACTGTTGATCGAGGAGATGAAGGCACCGTGCACGCCTGCCGGGTCGGAACCAATGCCGCCCATCATGCCGCCACCAGCTGTGGGGGCCATCATGGTCATCTGCTCATCGAACAGTCGCGGCGCCAGCAGCCGAACCGTGATGAAGGTCGCCAGGGCACCCAGCAGCACGACCACCGCATGTGAGAAGTAGAGGCGCATCGACAGGCGGAGCTTCATGAGGGCACACCCAGGAATCGATAGCCGATGCCGCGGACCGTACCGACGTAGCGTGGATTGGAGGCATCATCGCCAAGCGCGTGGCGCAGGTTGCGAATGTGAACATCCACCACTCTGGAGTCGCCGAAGAAGTCAAAGCCCCATACCTGCTCCAGCAATTGAGCGCGGGAGAACACGCGAGCGGGCGCCAATGCCAGCGCCGACAGCAGGTCAAACTCCAGCGCGGTCAGCGTTGCGCCGACGCCCTCAATGGCCACCGAACGCGCATCGAGGTCGATCTCCATGCCGTGGAAATGCAGCACCTGATTGGCAGTCGTCACCCTGCGCTGCCGGCGCAGCATGGTGTGGACGCGTGCCACGACCTCACGAGGACTGAAGGGTTTGGTGATGTAGTCGTCGGCCCCCACTCCCAGACCCACCAAGGTGTCCACTTCCTCAGCCCGCGCGGTCACCAGAATCACGAAGACGTCGCTGAAGGTGCGGATCTGGCGCAGGGTCTCCAGGCCGTCCATGACCGGCATCATCACGTCCAGCAGCACCACCTCGATGTCCTTGGTGCGCACTATCTGCAAGGCCAGCTCACCGGAAGCAGCCTCCGTGACCTCGAAACCGTCTGCTTCCAGATAGCCGCGCAACACCGTTCGAATGCTTGCCTCGTCATCCACGACCAGCACGCCACGCATCGACCCTCCTTGCATCAGGTGTGCCGCCACCAGTCAGCTGCGGCGGCACACCAGGTGATCAGTAGGTCAGGAGTTTGTGCCCCAGCCTGCGCCCATCATGCCGCGTCCGCCCATCACGGAGCCGAAACCGCGGCCCATCATGCCGGCTGGATACTGTCCGTCGAGCATGTCGTCGATCATGTCGGACATACGGTCCAGCAGTGCGGACTGCTGTGCTGCAGTGAGTGTCGATGCCGCCAATCGAGTCCTGGCATCTTGCAGCATGCTGGCCTTGAGGCCGTCTGTGGTCCTGCCGCTGGTCTTCACCAGTTCGGCGATGGACGAGCCGGACTGCAGTTTCGAGATCAGGTCTGCGTTCGACAAACCCAAGTACTTGGCCAGATCGGCGAACATGGTGTGGCCACTGGCAGCGCCGAAGGCGCCGCCCATCATCCCCCAGCCCAACCTGCGGTCGGCCGTTGTGGCACTGCTGTTCGACGTCCCGAAATTCATCATGCCGCCCCACGGGCCGCTGTTCTGTGTGCCGGAGCCCGAGCCGGTGGCTGCGATGGCGACGCCTGCTCCTGAGGCGACAAGCGCTGCTCCAGCCACGATGGCTGCGACGCGGATCTTGCTGCTGTGGTTCATGTTCATGGCGACCTCCCGGTGCAATATCTGATAGCTGCACTGCATCAGTTGCGCATGAAGCGCCGCCGATCGCGAATGTGAAGAGTCGATGAAGGCCCTGGCAGCGCCTGCCCAGCTATCAGAACACCAGCACCTTGTCGGCTGCGAGCGTGGCATCGGTCAGTGCTTCCATGGTGGAACGCGCGGCACCCTCCATGAGCATCTGCTCGCTGATGCCGCGGGCGTCCATGCAGGTGCCACAGCACAGGATCTGGCCGCCGCCTCGAGTGACAACGCTCAGCATGCGATCAAGTTTGTAGTAGCCGTCCGGCGTCTTCTGCCCGGCCATGGCTGCGGTCACGCCGTCGCCCATGAGAAAGGTGGTGACCGTGACGCCGTCGCGCTTGGACAGCGATGCGGCGAGTCGAATGGCGTTGTACGTGGAGTCAAGGCCGTACGCCGATCCGTTGATGATCATCAATACGTTCATGTTCGTCTTCTCCGCTGTTCGGCCGCGAGCGGCCCTGGTTGATGGGTGACGAGGCCTGCCCACGGCAATCTGTATTCAGGTGATCCCTTGAATACGGTCACGGTAGCAGGGCCGCCTCACTTGTTATGGCTCTGCAGCAACGCCAAGACACCGCATCCGGTTCCTTCATCGACGCGCCTTGACCCTCGCGCGCCTTGACCCTCGCGCGGGTGGTGCGGGAAGGAGACGGCTTGCTGCAGACGGCTAAGAGGCCTAATGAGGAGAGGTCGGCGTCGGTTGCTGCCGTGCGTGTCTGAGGTTGAGCGGATCTGGGTGCTGTTAGGCGGTGAGTGGTGCTGGCCGTCCCAGGAGGTATCCCTGTCCGAGGTGTAGGCCCAGTGTGCGTAGCGTGTGGCGTTGCGCCTCGGTTTCGATGCCTTCTGCCACCACGCTGGCCCCGGTGCGTTCGGCGAAGGAAGTGACAGCGTCGACCATGGCCTGTTTGGCCGCATCGGAGTCGATGTTGCGTACCAGGGCGATGTCGATCTTGATGACGTCGGGTGCCAGTTCCACCAGGTGTTGGAGGCTGGAGTATCCGGACCCGGTGTCATCCACCGCGATCCGTGCCAGGGACCGCAGTTCGTCCAACAGTGCACGCATGTCGCCGTAGTGGCTGACGGCGTCGTGTTCGGTGAGCTCCACCACCATGTCGCGTTGCATGCCGGCCAGGCGTGCACACAGGAACCGTGAGCCGACCAGTTCCGGTGAGGCGTTGATGCTCAGGTAGCAGCCACTGGGTAGCCCCTGCGCCAACTCCAGGGCCCGGTTGACGGTGGCGACTTCCAGGTCGAGACCCACCCCCAGCTCGCTGGCCTGCGCGAACATCACATCCGGTGCCGCAGCAGGGAACCGGGTGAGGGCCTCATAGCCCACCGGCACCCCCGTGGCCAGGTCGCAGATGGGCTGGAACACCGTATGGAACTCACCCCCGGCGATCATGTCGGTCATGGCCCGCACTCGCTGTTTGCGCGACAGGGCCCGCGCGATGGCCGGCCCCACACGCACCGCCAGGGTGCCGGCGAAGGCATCGAGCACCGACAGCACACCACCCCCGTCCGGCCCCCGACCCACAACACCGATGGCCGCCACCAGCACCTGCCCCACCCGGATGGGCGCGAACGCCACCACCCCCGGCTCACCACCCCGACTCGCCTCGGGGAACCACTGCCAGGCATCGGGGCCAGCCCCTGCAGGCCCACCCGTCCACGGCACCACAGCACTGCGCACAGCGATCGCAGCGGCCACCGCCTGCCCAAGCTCGCAAGCAAGCACATCCCCGGCATGGACCACACCCACCATCGGCCCCGCCACCGCCAGCACCTCGTACTCGGAGTCCCCCATCGCACACACCAACGCCGAGGCAATCCCCGGCAACGTGATCAAAGCCCGAACCGCGCCATCCAACGTGTCCTGCAACGGCAAGCCACCGGCCGCAACCGCCTGCGCCAAGGCATGCGCCTCGCGCTCCTCATCAAGACGAGCCTCAATGCGCGCACGCTCAAGCTCCGGACGAAGATCATGATGCACCTGCGTATAACCGATGACCCGCCCCTCCTCGTCGTGGACGCCGGAGAACGACATCTGGATAGGGATGGACCGTCCGCGCTTATCAGGCAACTGCACCTGGCCCGCCCAGGACCCGTACTCGCCCACCGCCGCATACACGCGCTCCCAGGAGACGACTTGCGCGTCAGCGCCATAAAGCAGGCGGATATCGTGCTCGATAATCTCCTCTCGTGCCCACCCGTACAGATCGGCGAAACCGGCATTGACGTCGGTGATGCGGTTGTTCAGGTCGATCATCACGATGGCGTCCTGCGTGCCCTCGGTGGCTTGCGATGCGTGCAACAGCTGGTGACGTGTCCGGGTGCCACTACGTTGCATCAGGAGCATGCGGCTGGCGACCAGCGTGAGGACGATCGTGCTCGCCGCCGTGACCACCCAACCAGCGGGCCCCCGCACACCCTCAGCCAGTCCGCGCTTGGTGGCAAGCTGCAGCATGGAGTCGCCGATGGGCGCGGTTGCCATTGCGACCAGCACAAGCGCGAACTGCCACCGTGACTCGAACCGTCCAGATCGCGCTTCCGGCTCCGGTTCAGTCTGCATCTCCGTCTCAGCGGTGGCCGTTGCTGCAGCAGTGGCAATCAGCACATACCCCATCAACTCGACCAGGTTGCCGTTGGCTCCGAACCGGAACAATGTCTGCAGAGATCCCGCCAGCGTGATCACGCTCGCCCCGCACATGATCGCGACACCCACCAGGATCAACCCCAAGTTGTGCGGTCGCCTCGCCCTCCTGATCACCAGCACCAGCAATGAAGCGATTGCGCCACAAGCGGCGGCCGTCATCAGCGCGAGCAGCCACACCTGAGTCGCCGCCAACTCCGCAGTCTCACGGAGTATGGCCGTGATCCAGAAGATGTTGGCAACGGCCACGGCCAGGATCCAGGCATCCACGGTGAGAAGCAGAGCCGTCCCTGAGGCAGCGCGCTGCCAGGACATTGCAGCCGCGGCGAATGCGAGAATCGCCACCAGCCGCAACCCGAAAGCGGCATCGACTTTCGCATAGCTGGGTTCCGCCGACAGCAGTCGACCTGCGTGCAATGAAAGCGGCAGGGCTCCCAACAGCATGAACCACCAACCGGTGCGGGTCGCCCACCCGTTGCGCTGTGCCCTCCACACGGTGACGAGCAGTATGGCGGTGCAGATTCCGGAGACCACGTAATGCGCGGATGCCCGTGAAGCCCTGGTGGGGAGTAGCAGTGGCAGGAGCACCAGCAACGGGAGCGACCACAGCATGGCTGCACGTTGTCGCCCCGCCAAGAAGGGCCGGACCTGCTCGGGAAGGTGCACGCCATCCTCCTTCGTGTGGGCGCAACGCAGCCGCCGTTGCGCTATCGAGCGTTATTCCCAGCGTTGTCAGGCGCTCAGCGTACGCACACCACGCCCGCGACTGCGCCCTCGGGCAACGGCACCGCCGCCAAGCAGCGCCTGGGCGGTCGATGCGAAGCCACCCACCGACGAACACGGTACTCGCGAGGTCTAGATGTGCACGCCCACGCCTGCCGCTGCGTGGCCCGGTACGGGCTACGGCAAGAGCCCGGGAACACAGCCAAAATCAGGTGTACGTAGCACCACCGTCGCGTGACTGAACTGCACTTGCTGATGTTCTTTGATGGCGTCACGGGACTCGGCGAGATGTGCGTGGCACACAGTCATTCGAGGCTGACGGGTTGGCTGCTGTGGCATCGTGGCGGGCCGCTGGAAACGATTACCGGCGAAGCGAATTGATGCAGCCGGCCCAGAATCAATGCTCTGGAGCGATCCCAGTGCCGGCGAGTAGCCTGTACACAGGCTGTGCGGTGGGGGGGAATTATGCGGCTTCGAATCAGCGCCATGCTCATTTTCGTCATGACGTTAGCAGTCAGTGACGCACACGCGGCTACCCGTCATGATTTGCCGTACAGCAAGCGCACGCCAGGTGCGCTCAATTCGGCAGTCACCCAGGCCACGATCCATTCCACGATATGCGTGAGCGGCTACACGTCCACGATTCGGCCCACATCGTCGTATACAACCGGCCTGAAGCGGCAACAGCTGGCGTCTGGGTATGCCCTCAACGGCGACCAGGAGACAGGTGACTACGAGGAGGACCACCTCATATCCCTTGAGCTGGGCGGTTCGCCGGACGATCCGAAGAACCTCTGGCCGGAGCCGTACAACATGAAATTCGGCGCCAGAGTTAAAGATCGAGTCGAGAACCGACTGCACACGCTGGTGTGCAACGGAACCATCACGCTCAGGGCGGCTCAGAGGGCTATCGCGACTGATTGGGAGAACGCCTACAAGAGGTACATCGGTCCGCTGCCGTCGGGTACCGGCGCGTCCGCAAGCACTCGTGAACCGGCCATCAAGTCCACGAAGGCGCCGATTCAGTCAGCGAGCCCTCCGGCAGGTGCCACGGCACACTGCCGAGATGGAAGTTGGTCGTTCTCTCAGTCGCGCAGTGGCACTTGTTCGAGGCATGGCGGCGTAGCTAAATGGCTTTAGAAGAGGACCTTCCGAACAGGTCCAACAGGACGGGCGCAAGGGCGATTCAGCACGCCGATCGCATGTCTCTGTACGAAGCTGTGGAACGTCAGTTCAACACCCCGATGTTGGTGCTGTCATTGCTGCTCATCCCATGCATCCTTCTGCCACTCGTGTGGCATGAAATGCCGGCAACGTTGACTGAGATTCTGATCGTCCTGGACTGGGTGATCTGGTTTGCATTCGTCGTCGAGTACTTGACGCTGTTTGCCCTCGTGGCCGCCCCAGCTGCCGAGGTGCCTAACCATTACTAGACGCCACTGAGCCAGCCATCCAGATGCGCTGGCTCAGTGCCACATGCACACGGCCCCGGAATCGAGAACAACTGACTCGGCGAGAGAGGTCCATTTTCAAACACCGCCAAGGGGCCCACTTTCAGACGTCGTTGACTATGACTGCAATCCCTAGGGCAGATCACAACCTCCATCAACCCCGGGGCGGTTCGGCGAGTGTCCACCGGCGCCCCGCTTGGCAATAGGGCAGGCGGACCCGCGCTCGGGATTGGTCTGCCAGATCCGACCTCGGCACGACGTGACCATCGCTCGGATCGTGCGGGTTCCACACTGCTTCCGACGGACAGTTCAGAGGCCGAATGAGGTGAGGTCGGCGTCAGCGTCGGCGGCTGCTGCGCGTGTGAAGGACTGCATGGCGTCGACGAACGCAGCCCGCTCCCCCGATGTCATGCGCTCGAGAATGCGCCGCAAGTCGCGCTGACGCCGGCGTGTCACGGTGCGAACGACGTCGAGGCCGGCAGGTTCGAGCTCGATCAGGGTTTCGCGGCGGCTGGCGCTGTTCTCACTCCGCCGGATCAGACCGCGGGCGACCAGTCGATCCGCCATACGCACAAGCGTGGAGGGGTGCACATCGAGCGCCTTTGCCAGGTCACCACTTCGCAAGGCAACGTTGCTGTCAGCAAGGATTACGAGAATTCGGAACTGTGGGACCGTGACCTGGCCGTGCAAGGGCGACAGGGAGCGAGCGATAACAGCGAGCATCGCACGTGACCCTGGAATCACTGCGGCGGCGGCTTCGGCTGCGCCTCCAACCTCGCGATCGCTCACTGGCCACCTCCAAACATGTGTCACAATACAACAATTGACGCTATACACAGGTGGAACGATGTCCAACCCCTTTCGCTCGGATCGTATTGCCAGGTTCTCGCTGGCCGGCCGATTGGGCACGCGGTTCACATTCCGTGACCGTCCGCCACGCCACCGCTATGGCGGTGATGCACACATCCTCTGGCTGTCGGTGCCCATCGGGGTCGTCGCCGGCCTTGGAGCCTTGACCTTCACGGCAGCGATCCAATGGGGCACGCACTTCTTCCTGACGCATCTTGGCGGATACACACCAGCCACAACGTTGGGCGAGGGCGGTGGGCATCCCGCGTCGGTGTTCCTGCGGCCCTGGGCCATCCCCTTGGTGGTCGCGCTGGGCGGGCTGCTCGCCGGGTTCATCGTGTTCAAGTTCGCGCCCGAGGCCGAGGGTCACGGCACCGATGCGGCCATCAATGCCATCCATGAAGACCCAACAAGCATCCGTGCCCGCGTGGTATTCGTGAAGCTCATTGCTTCCGCGATCACTATCGGCTCCGGAGGCTCCGGCGGTCGTGAGGGTCCTACCGCACAGATCAGCGCCGGTGCCGCATCGTTCCTTGCCCGTCGCATGCGTCTACCGCTTGAGCAGGCGCGGCTGCTGGTAACCGCCGGCATGGCCTCGGGCATCGCCTCAATCTTCCGCGCACCCCTTGGTGGTGCACTGCTGGGTGTGGAGTTGCTCTACACCGATGACCTTGAGGCCGATGCATTGATGCCGAGTCTGGTTGCCTCCGTGTCGGGATTCCTTGTCTACGGCACTGTGATCGGCTTCCAACCCGTCTTTGGCACTCATATGGCGGTCGGCTTCGGCACAGCTGCCCAATTTCCACTGTTCGCATTGCTTGGCGTCGCCGCTGGGTATGTCGCACGCATGTACGCCGCCACGTTCTACGGCACGGCGCGGCGCTTCGCAGCGATGCGGCGCATTCCGGATTGGCTGCGTCCGGCGCTCGCGGGACTGGTGGTGGGCGCCATTGGCCTGGTCATCCCGGGAGTGCTCGGCACCGGCTATGGCACGGTCTCACAGATGTTCTCCGCCAAGTACGTGATGTCCCTGCCACTACTCATTGTCGTGCTGGTGCCGTTGGGCAAGATCGTGGCGACCTCGCTGTCCATCGGGTCCGGAGGTTCAGGCGGTGTGTTCGGACCAGGCATGGTGATCGGCGCAACCCTGGGCGCGGCGGTCTGGCGGGTGGCGGAGTCCATCGAGGCACCCTTCCACCTCGAGGGAACCCTGAGCGCCTCACCCGACATCTTCATCTTCGTCGGCATGGTGGCCGTGTTCGGTGCCATCGCGCACGCGCCCTTGGCGATGATGTTGATGGTCGCCGAGATGACAGGGGACCTGGGCGTAGTGCCGCCGGCCATGCTGGCCCTTGCCATTGCCAGTCTCATTGCCGGGGAACGCTCTATCTACCGCAGCCAGTTGTCCACGCGGTTCGACCGTGTCGACGACGACCCCGGGCTTTGACTCCTTGGTTCGGTCGGGAGTTGATGCAATGGCCGCGCAGGAGTTTCAGCAATGCGGCGATGCCCAGCCCGCCGCACTCTCTCGTAGGGTGTCCGCGCTCAACCCACCTCGTTCGCCCGGTCGCGAGAACAAGTTCTCGCGCCGCTCGCTCACTCGTAGGGTGGGTCGGGCTCGAACCGACGACGACCGGATTATGAGTCCGGGGCTCTGACCAACTGAGCTACCACCCCGCCGGGCAGAGTCTATTGAGCGACGCGCGCGCTTGCGCCGCGTGCAGGGCGTGACCGCTCTGGTCCTGAGCGCCCAGCCCATGGTGGAGTCACAAGCCGTGGCCGAGCGCATCGGCTGTCGTTGCATGACGACCAACTGCAACTGGTGGCACCCACCACGCATCTGCAGGCCACACATACGCAGATCCAGGCCCTGCAGCAACGAATGTTCGGCTTGGCCCTCTGTCTCGTCATCATCGTGGTGTTCTCGACCTATGGCATCGCCGCGTCAACGCACCGCGAGCATTCGACGTTGCTATTGCTCGCTCGACAATCCGGCTGGAAACGCCGCGAAACAGCGCTGGCCAGCGCTTCGATGGCCTGCACTGCGGCACTCACTGGCGTGCTGCTGGGCCTGCTCTGGGGGTGAAGTCTGAGCGCCCTTCCAGGGCGGTCTCAGCAGCGCTGCCCCGGCCCTGCTGGGGACCGGGGCAGCGTTGTCCTTGATCAGACCTGCGAGGTGCCGCGAGCCCTGGAGATGGCACGCATGACCTGGTAGCCCACCACCGCCAGCACCGTCGAGATGACGATGCCGTTGAAGGTGTAGTCACCATTGGTGTAGGTGACGTCGGAGATGCCGATGACCAGACAGGCAGCGGCAATGAAGAGGTTGGTGGGATCGGAGAAGTTCACGCGGTTCTCGATCCAGATGCGGGCACCGAGCAGCCCGATCATGCCGTAGAGGGCGACGCCGGCGCCGCCCAGCACACCAGCGGGTACCGAGTGCAGCACGGCGCCCAACTTGGGCGAGAGCGAGAGCAGGATGGCACCGACGCCTGCGAACATGTAGGCCAGCGTTGAGTACACGCGGGTTGCCGCCATGACACCGATGTTCTCCGCGTAGGTGGTGGTGCCAGAACCGCCGCCGAAGCCGGCGATGGTGGTGGCAATGCCGTCGGCCATGATGGCACGACCCATGTCGCCATCGAGATCCTGCCCGGTCATGGTGGCGACCGCCTTCACGTGGCCCACGTTCTCCGCGATGAGCACCAGCACCACCGGCACGAACAGCAGCATGGCCGAGAATTTGAACGAAGGTGCCGTGAGCGAGGGCAGGCCGAACCAGGCGGCGTCCGCGATGCCCTTGGTGTCAACGCCGTTCTGTGTCAACGCGAAGAGGTAGCCGACCACCAGACCAGCGACGATCGCGACGCGAGCGAGGAAGCCCCGCGAGATCACCGAGATCAGGAAGATGGTGGCGAGTGTGACCATGCCGATACCCGGCTGGGCTGTGATGCCGCCCTTGGCAACACCGGCCAGATTCAAGCCGATGACCGCCACGATGGTGCCCGTCACGACCGGCGGCATGAAGACCTCGATCCAGTGCGCACCTGCCGCCTGCACGATGAGGCCCACGATGATGAGCAGCACACCCACACCCACGATGCCGCCGAGGGCATCGGCCATGCTGCCGCCCTTGGTGGCAGCGACCACCGGTGCGATGAAGGCGAAGGAGGAGCCCAGATATGAAGGGATGCGA
>JAKAIC010000116.1 GCA_021814565.1 Actinomycetes bacterium
AGCCCAGCCTGAGGCTGGGCTCGTGGAGCGGAGAGAGTGGGATTTGAACCCACGGATACTTGCGTATCAACGGTTTTCAAGACCGTCTCCTTCGGCCGCTCGGACACCTCTCCTCGGCCACCATGGCGACCGGGGTCTCCATGGCTGGACCTGCGTAGTCTGGCAGCGCGGGCCGCTCTCCTTCAATTCGCCGGTCGCCCCTACCCAGCTCGACCGCCGGATCAGGCGGATGTACGCGCAACAGCCTCGGTAAGGCGATCTGCCGTCCAACCGCGCCGGCGCACGACCCGCACAAGGCAGGTGGCCCCGCCGGAATCCCGACGGGGCCACCTGTAGTGCGAAGCGATCAGGACTTCACCGAGCCGGCCAGCAGGCCGCGCACGAAGAAGCGTTGGAGCGAGAAGAAGACCACGAGCGGGATCGCCATCACGATGAAGGCGCTCGCCGTGAGCAACTCCCAATGGCTGCCCAGCGAACCACTGAGTTGGGCCAGTCGATAGGTCAGCGGCATGATCGAATCCGAGCCGCCGGCAAAGGTCATACCCACCAGCAGGTCGTTCCACACCCACAGGAACTGGAAGATCGCGAACGACGCCAGCGCCGGCACCGACAGCGGCATCACGACACGTGTGAAGGTGGTGAAGTGGTTGGCGCCGTCGACCTTGCTCGCCTCCATCAGTTCACGCGGCAACGCTGCGATGAAGTTGTGGATGAGGAAGATGGCGAGTGGCAGGGCGAACATGGTGTGTGGCAACCAGATGGCCGCGAATCCGCCCGAGATCTTGAAAGGCGGCAACACCTGGTGCCCGAACCAGGTGAGACCGTTCTCCATGGTGGGGATGATGGTGAACCTGCCGATGGACCAGCCCTGGCTGAACATGCTGAGCAGCGGGATCAACGACATCTGCAGCGGCACCACCTGCAGCCCGAAGATGGTGAAGAAGACGATGTCGGAGCCCTTGAAGGGAACCCAGGCGATGACGTAGGCCGCCATAGCCGCCAACGTGATCGGAATGATGGTGGCGGGGATGGTGATGGCCAGCGAGTTCACCAGGTAGTTGATGAGAGGCACCTGCAGGTTGGTACCACCGCCGAGCAGCACCTGGTGGTAGTTGTCCAGCGTCCAGGCCGGATTCGACAGGGCTGTCCACCAACCGGTCGAGGTCACTGCGTCCTTGGTGCGGAACGAGGAAACGAAGAGGCCGAAGGTGGGGATGGTCCAGATGGTCGCGATCAGGAACACGACGAGGCCGACTACCCGGCTTGAGAGGAAGTCCCGGATCGGGTTGTCGTGCCGCGTACGTACGGCGTGCATCGAGGTGGTGGTGTCGGACTTGGCGCTCATCGGATCGTCCGCTCTTTGCGAAGTGACCGGACGTTGTACCAGATCATCGGTGCCACACCGATGAACAGGATGACTGCGAGTGCAGCGCCATGTCCGGAGTTGAACTGCACGAAGGTCTGGCTGTACATCTCATTGGCCAACACGCTGGTACCGAAGTTGCCACCAGTCATGGTGCGCACGATGTCAAAGAGCTTGAGGGTTGCGACCATGGCCGTGGTCAGCACCACGACGAAGGTGCCGCGCACCATCGGCATGGTGATCGTGCGGAACAGGGTGCCACCCGTCGCGCCATCGAGCGACGCAGCCTCGTTGATATCCATGGGCACGGCCTTGATGGCGGCGGAGAGCACCACCATCGAGAACCCCGTCTGCACCCAGATGTAGATGACCATGAGCAGGAAGGTGTTTAGCGGTGTGGTGAGAATCCAGTTCGGCGGATCCTTCACGCCGAAAGCCATGACGATCTGTTCGAGCAGGCCGATCTGCGGGTTCTCGGGGCTGGCGTACGCGTACACGAACTTCCAGACCACAGACGCCCCCACGAAGGAGATGGCCATGGGCATGAAGATCAGGGCCTTGGCCAGCGCTTCGTGTTTGATGCGGTCGACAAGCACCGCCAGCAGGAGGCCCAGGCCGGTGGAAAGGACGGGAGCAAGGACGATCCAGAGCACGGTGTTGGTGAGCGTCTGGCGCATGCCCGGGTCGGTGAAGGCCCAGCCGAAGTTCTTGAGGCCAACGAAAGTGGTGCCGTAGGGATCACGGAACGAGAAGAGGATGGTCTGCAGACCAGGGATGACCAGGCCGATGGTGACGAGCACCACCGCAGGGCCGAGCATCAGAGTGATGACGGTCGGACGCTCCGCTACACCACGGGCCTTGCTGGCAATCCAGAAGGCCACGATGAGTACTGCTGCGAAGAGTGCGACGGAGAAGATGATCTGGCCGAACTTGGGAACGATCTGCGCCCAGACATCCGACCAAGCATTAGTTGTATCCATGACTCCCCGAAAGATGTAGGTGGAGAACCGATCACGCGGCCTTCACGCTAGTTCGAATACGGAGGTGACGGAAGATGCCTCGCTCCGATTGATCGGTGGGCACCGATGCCGAAGCACCGGTGCCCACCGACGAGGTGTCATGCAATCAGGATGTCGGCCACGTCGAGTCGATTGCCTGGGCAATCGCCTTGATGGTGCCGGGCGAGGACGGGTTGTTGCCCGAGAACCACGCCGTCATCTGCGTCCAGAACGAACCCGCGCCCACCGCTGCCGGCATGGCGTCCGAGCCATCGAAGCGGAAGGTCGCCTTCGGGTTGGCAAGGTACTTGGCAACCATCTTGTCGAGCGGGGTCGGGTAGGCGCTTGCCGGAACGCCACTGTTGGCGGTGGTCCAGCCACCGGTCGACAGCTTGGCGCGCTTGGTCAGGTACAGCGGAGACGAGAGGAAGGTCTGCACTGCGTTGACCTCAGGAGCGTTGCGGAAGGAGACGATGAACTCGCCGCCACCCTCAACCGGGATGGGCCACTTCTTGTTGATGGCGGGCAGGAAGAACGCGAACACGTCACCCTTGGGGCCGATGGTCGTGCCCTTGGGGAACTGCGCACCATAGAAGGAGGCCTGCTGCAGCATGAAGCACTTGCCCTTGGGGATGCCGAGGCCGGCGTCCTGGAAGGTGGTGGTGGCGATGGACTTGACGTCACCGATACCGGCGTTGACGTACTTGGGGTTCATCAGCCAGGCAGCCAGCGTCTTCATGACTTTCTGGATCTTGGGATCGGCGAACTTGGTCTTGCCGGCAACCCAGGAGTCATAGACCTTGGGGCCGAGCTGACGAAGCACGAGCTCTTCCATCCAGTCCGTGGCCGGCCAACCGGTGGCGGTACCCGAACCGATACCAGCGCACCAAGGCTTGAAGCCCTTCTTCACGATGGTGTTGGAGAGGTTCATCATCTGCGCCCACGTGGTCGGCACCTTGAGGCCGAGCTTCTTGAACTTCTTGGGGCTGTACCAGACGAGCGACTTCATGTTGGCCGAGAGCGGGGCACCGTAGTACTTGCCGTTCACGGTTGAGTAGGCGCGCCAGTCAGCGCTCCAGTACTTCTTGGCATTGGCCACGACGCCTGCGGGCGCCGGCACGGCCTTGCCCGACTGCACCATCTTCTGGAGCAGACCAGGCTGCGGGATGACCGCGAGATCCGGAGCGCTGCCACCGGCAACACGCACGTTCAGCTGGGATTCGAAGTCGTTCGAGCCTTCCCACTGGATCGTGGCCTTGGTGCAGGTCTCGAAGTCCTTGTATGCGGCCATGTAGATGTCGGATTCGGGCGAGAGAATCGACGTGAAGATATGCACGGTCTTGCCGGACAGGTCGCCGTACTGCTTGTACTGCGAGCAGTCGACGGCTGCAGACGCGCTCGACACCGGGATGGCGATCGCGCACAGTGCTGCCGCCGCAGATGCGACGACTAGCCTGCGAAGCTTCATTGTTCCTCCTATGTGTTGCATGCACCCGAGATCCCGCACAGGCTCGACACCTGTTGCGTGTTTCGAATGATGTGTCTCCATCAAACTCCCAGCGGGAGTGGCCGTCTACCAATGGCGTCTAACGATTGATCGCAAAGTGGAACGGAATGTGTAACGACTTGATCACGCTGGCAGCCGGAATCCGTGTTACCTGGCCTGCTCGGTCGCCGGCAGGGGCAAGCGCCCCTCAGCGACCAGCTCCATAGGGCCCGGCTACCCTTGCCGCATGTCTGCCATCGACGAGGCCCTCGAGCACACGGACGCCAATCTGCGTGCGGAGATCCGCGAACTCGGCCGCCTGCTGGGCGAGACCATCGCGGGTCTGGAGGGCGAGCAGACGCTGCAACTGGTGGAGTACATCCGTAACGAGGTTCGCGAAGATCCGGAGAAGGCGACCGAGGTCCTGGAGAACGTGGACCTGGAGGACGCCATCCGTCTGGCGCGCTCCTTCTCCATGTACTTCCATCTGGCCAACGTGGCCGAGCAGGTCTACCGCGGCCGCGAGCTGGCTGCCGCCCGGGCCGAGGACGGGGGTCCCCTGGCCTTGGCTGCGCGGCGCATCGCCGAGTCGGGCATGGCGCGAGCGGATGTGGAGCGGGGCCTGCTCCGTATCAATGCTGAGCCGGTGTTCACCGCGCATCCCACGGAAGCGGCCCGCCGCTCGGTGCTGCTGAAGTTGCTGCGGGTGGCCAGCGTGCTGGACCAGCCCATCTCCAAGCGGCGGGAGCGCCGCCTGCGCGAATCCATCCATCTGCTGTGGCAGACCGACGAACTGCGGCTCGAGCGCCCCGAGGTCATGGATGAGGCCCGCAACGCACTGCACTTCCTGGACACCATGGCCCAGGGCCCGCTGGCGCGCGTGCTCGAGGATCTCGAG
>JAKAIC010000117.1 GCA_021814565.1 Actinomycetes bacterium
CAGTGGCCGCCTTCAAGCAGGCGACGGTGAGGTCGAGAGCACCCAGGTCCTCGTAGGTCTGCGCCATGTGCCGCCAGGTGGCAGCGGCTGAACGTTTGGCACCCGCCTCCTCCAGCAATTCGCGTGCAGCGCTCAGCAATTGCATTGCGTGATTACTTTGGCCCGCCGCTGCGTATACCTGTGCAGCCACTGCAGTGATGCGGGCACGACGGCCCGCATCCTCTGGAGCCGAAAGCTTCATGGCTTCCTCAATCACCGCAACGGCCGTTTGCATGTCGTTCACGCGAACAGCCAATTCCGCACGCGAACTGAGGGTGACCGCTAGATCGAGCGGCGCATGTGTCTCACGGAATGTGCGCTCGCTATCGCGCAGCATGAAATCGACTTCCGCAACATCGAACGTCTGCGACTGCATCGTGATCCAGGCTGCGGTGTCCTGCAGCAGCGCCGTGGCGCGGGGACGATCCAGCGTCTCCAAGATGTCCAGTGCTTCGAACGCAAGCGCACGCGCTTCGGCGTACTCACCGGCAGTCAGCAGCACCATGGATCGAGCCCAACGGCGGGTGGCACGAGTCCAGGCATCCGACTCATCGGGTTCTCGCCAGCTATCAGTCAGTTCATGTGCGCGAATTAGATCACCCGTCTCGCAATAGGTACCTGCGAGTGTGCCTCGAAGTTCTGCAAGCAGGCTCGGGTCGGCAGACGGATCCGCGCTTGCATCGGCAAGCGCGCGTTCACCCACCTCAACGGAGCGGAAGAGATCTCCGGCGTCGCGACTGCAGCGGCAAAGTGCCACTTTCGCCCGCAAGCGCAGTCGCGAATCAAGACCAGCCGAATCAGCTGCAGAACCGAGCAAGTGCAGCGCACCTTGGAGGTCGCCACGCTGTTCTGCGATCAACCCCTCGTACAACCATCGCTCCGGTGAGTGCACGGACAGGTTCTGAAGCAGCGTCTCCGCGGTGGTGACGTCGCCGAGTCGCAGGGCCACCTGCACCGCCACAGCTGCCGCCGCCACCGGGTCGGACGGAGTCAACTCCGCAAGTGGGACTCGCAGCCGCGCAGCAAGTGCCGCGGCGACTTTGGGGCTGGGCATGCGGTGCCCGGATTCAATCAGTGAGAGGAAAGCGCCGGTGACGATGCCCTCAGCCGCCTGTGCCTGCGTGAGCCCGAGCGCTATGCGGGCATCGCGAAGTCGCGTGCCAATGTTCTGCTGCATGGCGTCACGATAACTTCACCTAACTGCTCTTGACAATGCCCGACTCGAAGTTAGTACGCTGACGCCACACCACTTTCCCGGGAGTAGAAAATGTCCAAGAAGATCCTCGCAATCGCCACCGTCATCGCCGTTGCCGTCCTGCCGGTCGCCACTGCCAGCGCAGCGTCCGCAGCACCCATGCGCAGCAACGCCCTGATCGGCAACTACTGCTGCTAGTCAGCTCGACCAGCAGTCCAACCTTCCCCTTCAAGAGGACGTCATGGCCATTGCACTTCCGCTCTCCGCGTCGGGTCGCGACGCGCGTTGGGGCCGCCGTGAGCGTCGGACCACCGAGTGCCCGCGACCACTCGACCAGCAGTTCCAAACCAACGCACCGCGTTGGGCGCAGGCGCTGGCGGGTCACTTCGGTTACCAACTGCACCCCACTACAGTCGTGCCGGCGCGGGGCCCCCTCCCGAGCGCGCAGAGCGGTCGTTCGCTCGCGCTGGCACGACTGCAGTCACTTCTGAGCAACCTCGACGCCGACCGTTCCATCGTCACCATGCGCATCGACATCGACGATCTCGACCGCGTGAACGAAGCACTCTCGCTGGCTGCTGGGGATCTCGTGCTCGACACGGTCGCCAGCCGGCTGGTCGAACTAATCGGTTCCACCAATGACGTGGTGCGCATCGCCGGGGCCGGCTTCATCGCCTTCCTCAATGACGGCGGCGACATGCACGCCCACGACGAACTCGCACATCGCATCCGCCGGGCCGTCGCCGACCCGGTGCTGGCCATGGGCCACGTCATCCAGCCCACCGTCTCCATCGGCGTGGCCTACGCGGCACGCGATGCCGTGGCGGATCGGGTGCTGCAGAATGCCACCCTCGCCGTGCGTCGGGCCAAGGACACCGGCGGGGATCGGGTGGAGTTCGTCGACACCGATCTCGCTCGCGAAGCCATGGAACGTCTGGAACTGGAAGAGGCCCTGCGCCGGGCACTGGCCAGCGAAGAGATCCGCGCCTGGTACCAGCCCATCGTGAACTTCACCAATGGCGAGATCGCGGGCTACGAAGCCCTCTGCCGCTGGATCACCAGCGACGGGCAGTTCGTCTCGCCCGCCAACTTCATCCCCGTCGCCGAGGCCGCCGCCCTCGTCACCGAGATCGACATCCTGGTGCTCGCCCAGTCGTTGAAGCTGCTCTCGCGCCTGCCCGGCGACCAGTTCATCTCCGTCAACGTCTCGCCCGCATCGCTCACCCGTCCCGACTTCGTGCAGCGCGCCTGCGCCCTGCTCGACGCCGCCAGCGCCATCGATATGAGCCGCCTGCACTTGGAGGTGACGGAGACGGCACTGCCTTCCGACCTCGACGTGGTCCGCGCCGCCATGCTGCGCATGGGCATGGGCGGAGCGTTGTGGTACTTCGACGACTTCGGCACCGGCTACTCGTCACTGACGCACCTCGGCGAACTCCCCGTTGACGGCATCAAACTCGACATGTCGTTCACCAAGGGCATCCACTCCGGAGACGAGACCAGCACGCGCCTGGCCCACGGCCTGCTCGCGCTGGCCAAGAGCCTTGATCTCGACACCGTGGCCGAAGGCGTGGAGACGGCAGAAGTGGCCCGCATCCTTGGCGATCAGGGTTGGGCACTGGGCCAGGGCTGGCTCTACGGCAAGGCCGAGCCCATCCGCTCCAACTGATCGCGGATCCTCCACACGCTTTACCTGTTCCTGCCCTCCTTGGGCCGCCCGGCCCTGTGCGCGAACGTAGGCTTGCCCCGCAAGCCCAGGGAGTCGGAGGCGCAATCATGCGGGTGGCCATAGCGCCCTGGTTGCGCATGTTGCGGCCTCACCAGTGGGCCAAGAACGTGCTGATCTTCGTGCCGCTGCTGGCCGCTCACCAGTTCACCGACCTCCACGCCATCTGGCACGCCGTGCTGGCCTTCGCTTCCTTCTCGCTGCTCGCCTCAGCCGTGTACATCGCCAACGACATCATCGACATCGAGAACGACCGCCTGCACCCCACCAAGCGCAACCGGCCTTTCGCCGCGGGCACAGTGCCGGTGCGGGCCGGCTACGCGGCCGCCCCCGTACTGCTCATCATCGCCACCCTGCTGGCGCTCGTCATCAACACGCACTTCCTGATCTGGCTGGCGGTGTACCTAGTGGTCACCACCGCCTACACCTTCGGACTCAAGAAGCTGGTGCTGGTCGACGCCATCGTGCTGGCCACCCTGTACACGATCCGTATCTTCGCCGGCGGTCGTGCCAGCGATACCGACCTCTCCTACTGGATCGTCGCCTTCTCCATCTTCCTGTTCCTGTCCCTGGCCTTCGTCAAGCGCTACGCGGAACTCACCTCGGAACTGCCGACTGGGGCTGATGACGCCCTCAGGACGCAGCAACTGGCAGGGCGTGGTTACCGCAACGCCGACGCACCCCTGATCGCACTGCTCGGTGTCGCCGCCGGCTTCTCGGCGGCCGTGGTGCTGGCCCTGTACATCAACAGCAATCGCTCGCACACGATGTACGCCGAACCCGAGATCCTGTGGGCCGTCATCCCGGTGGCCGTGTACTGGGTGAGTTGGATCTGGCTCAAAACCTTCCGCGGTGAGATGCACGACGACCCCGTCATCTTCGCGCTCACCGATCGCTCAAGTTTCGTGGCCGCGCTGGTGTTCGTCGCCATCGTGGTCGCCGCGACCGTGGGGCTGGTGCCATGAAAATCTCGTCCTGGGGGATGCTCAGCAATGACGACACCGATGTCGTCGACATCTTCGAGCCGGCACAGGTGCCAGCGGCCATGGGCGGCGCCCTGCGCTCCATCGCCTACGGCCTGGGCCGCAGCTACGGTGACGTCTGCCTCAATCCCAGCGGCCGCGTCATCCGCATGCGCGGGCTTTCGCAGTTCCACAGTTTCGACCCGCAGACGGGCCTGCTCACCTGTGCTGCCGGCGTCACGCTCGCGGATATCAGCAGCACCTTCATCCCCCGCGGCTGGCGTCTGGGTGTGGTGCCCGGCACCGAGCAGGTGACGGTCGGGGGGGCCATCGCCAACGATGTCCACGGCAAGAGCCATCACGTGCACGGTGCCTTCAGCCGTCAGGTGGAGCGCTTCTGGCTGCAACGCAGCGATCAGGGCCTGCTCGAGGTTTCCCGCGAGTCCCACCCGGAACTGTTCGCCGCCACGATCGGTGGCATCGGCCTCACCGGCATCATCGTTGCCGCCACCCTGCGGCTGATCCCCGTGCCCGGCCCCTGGATCGATGCCGAGACCATCGCTTTCGAGGGCGTCGGGGAATTCGAGCGCCTATCCGATGAATCGCGTGACTGGGAGAACAGCGTCTCCTGGATCGACTGCCTCTCCGGCAGCAACGCGCGAGGTCTCTTCACGCGTGGCAACTTTGTGGCGAGCAACAGGACCGGCAAGTCCGGGCCTGCCGTCGCCGTACCCGTGACGTTGCCCATCTCCGCCGTCAACGGCCTCTCCGTGCGCGCCTTCAACACGCTGTACTTCGAAGCAGGCAAACGCAAGCTGGGCC
>JAKAIC010000118.1 GCA_021814565.1 Actinomycetes bacterium
TTCCGATCTCTCGCCCGCTCCAATCCCTCGGATGTGGCGCGCGTCGAGGACCGTACCTTCATCTGCTCCGACACCAAGGAGCAGGCAGGTCCCACCAACAACTGGATGGCGCCGGACGAGATGCGCGCCACCCTGCGGCCGCTGTTCGACGGTGCTATGCGCGGTCGCACCATGTACGTCATCCCCTTCTCCATGGGCCCGCTGGGCTCGCCCATCGCGCAGCTGGGTGTCGAGATCTCCGACTCCCCGTACGTCGTGCTCAACATGCGCATCATGACGCGCATGGGCCAAGCCGCACTTGATGAGATCGGAGACGGCGACTGGGTCAAGGCCGTGCACACCGTCGGCATGCCGCTGGTCGATGGCGCGCACGATGTGCCGTGGCCCTGCAACGACACGAAATACATCACGCACTTCCCCAAGACCCAGGAGATCTGGTCCTTCGGTTCCGGCTACGGCGGCAACGCCTTGCTCGGCAAGAAGTGCTTTGCGCTGCGCATCGCCTCCAACATGGCCAGAGCTGACGGCTGGCTGGCCGAGCACATGCTCATCCTCAAGCTGACTTCGCCGGAAGGTGACGTCAAGTACATCACCGGAGCCTTCCCCAGCGCCTGCGGCAAAACCAACCTGGCCATGTTGCAGCCCACCATCCCGGGCTGGAAGGTGGAGACCATCGGCGACGACATTGCCTGGATGCGCTTCGGCGCCGACGGCCAGCTCTACGCCATCAACCCCGAATCCGGCTTCTTCGGCGTCGCGCCGGGAACCGGCATGGCCACCAACGCCAACGCCATGCTCAGCCTCACCGGCAACAGCATCTTCACCAATGTCGCACTCACCGATGACGGCGACGTATGGTGGGAGGGCATGACCACCGAAGTGCCCGCGCATCTCATCGACTGGCGGGGCAACGACTGGACACCGGCATCAGCAACTCCCTCCAGTCACCCCAATGCGCGCTTCACGGCCCCGGCCTCGCAGTGCCCGTCCATCGCACCCAACTGGGAGGACCCGGCCGGTGTGCCGATCTCGGCCATCCTCTTCGGTGGTCGTCGCGCCTCCAACGTCCCGCTCGTCACTGAAGCCCGCGACTGGGCGCACGGTGTGTTCCTCGGTGCCACCATCGCCTCCGAGCAGACGGCTGCCGCGGAAGGCACCGTTGGTGCACTGCGTCGCGATCCCTTCGCCATGCTGCCCTTCTGCGGGTACAACATGGCCGACTACTGGGGTCACTGGCTGTCCATGGCAGAGCGCAGTGGTGCCAAGTTGCCGAAGATCTACCAGGTCAACTGGTTCCGCAAGTCGGCCGACGGCAAGTGGCTGTGGCCCGGATACGGTGAGAACAGCCGTGTGCTGGCCTGGGTCGTGAAGCGCGTGGCCGGTCGGGTGAGTGCCCGTGAGACGCCGCTTGGTTTGGCGCCGCTGCCCGGTGACCTCGACCTCGAGGGCCTGGACATCACGCCGGAGGATCTGGCCGATCTCTTCCACGTCGATGCCGATCGTTGGCTGGCGGAGTGTGACATGACGGCCGAGTACTTCACGCAGTTCGGCGATCATGTGCCGGTGGCACTGCGTGAGGAACTCGCGGCGTTGCGCACCCGCCTGCAGACCGCGTAACACTTGCACCAGGGAGTGGGTGGCGTCCTCGGGGGGATGCCACCCACTTCGCATTCACGGGAGGCAGCGGAAGCCTGCTCGCTACACTCGAGCTGGTAGCAGCGGGCCAACGACGATGCCCTGCAACGGCAATTCGGGAGTGCATGATGTCGATCGACCTGCGTGGCCGGGATTTCGTCAAGGAGATCGACTTCACCGCGGACGAGCTCATCGCCCTACTCGACGTCGCTGCCACCATCAAGGCCAGCGGCCGTCAACGGCAGCGCCACCTGGAGCGTCGCTGCATCGCGCTCATCTTCGAGAAGACCTCCACGCGCACCCGCTGCGCCTTCGAGGTCGGTGCGCACCATCAGGGTGCGGACGTGACCTACCTCGATCCCACCGGTTCGCAGTTCGGCCACAAGGAGTCGGCGGCCGATTCAGCGCGGCTGCTCTCGCGCATGTTCGATGGCATCCAGTTCCGTGGCAGGTCGCAGGAGACGGTGGAGACCCTGGCTGAGCATTCGCGTGTCCCCGTCTTCAACGGCCTCACCGATGACTGGCATCCGACGCAGATGCTCGCTGACTTCCTAACCATGCGCGAGCATGCGACCAGCGCTGATCTGCGTCAGGTGTCATTCGCCTATCTTGGTGACGCCCGCAACAACATGGGCAATTCGCTGCTCGTCACCGGTGCCATCCTCGGTACCGATGTGCGCATCGTGGCGCCCCGGGCGCTGTGGCCGGGGGAGGAGGTGCAGGCGCTCGCGCGCGCTGCCGCCGAGAAGTCCGGTGCGCAGCTGCTCATCACCGAGGACCTTGAGGCCGGCGTCAACGGCGCGGAGTTCGTGCACACCGACGTCTGGGTCTCCATGGGCGAGCCCACGGAGGTGTGGGACGAGCGCGTGACTGCACTGCGCGACTACCGCGTCACTGACCGGGTGATGGCCATGACCGGTCGCCAGGACGCCAAGTTCATGCACTGCCTGCCCGCCTATCACGACCGCTCCACGCCGACCGGGCGTCACGCGGCGGACGCATACGGGCTGGCGGATGGCATCGAGGTCTCAACCTCGGTCTTCGCGGGCCCACGCAGCATCGTCTGGGATCAGGGCGAGAACCGGCTGCACACCATCGAGGGGCTCATGGTGGCGACACTGGGCGACCTTGAAACCGGCGCCATCCTGCGCTCCTGAGGCGGCCCTACAATCAGCGACATGCCGCTTGAGACACCAGGCCTGTCGACGCTTCCGGACACCCGTACCGAGACGCGCACCGAAGACGGCGATCACGACCTCTTCGCGCACTACGTGCGCAAGGACAAGATCATGGAGAGCGCTGTTACCGGCATTCCCGTAGTGGCCCTGTGCGGCAAGGTATGGGTGCCCAATCGAGACCCCTCGAAATTCCCGGTGTGCCCGGACTGCAAGCGCATCTACGACGGCCTGCGCGGCGATCAGGCCGAGTAAGCAGCCTCAGCAGCCGGCGAAGGACGCGGCCAGGGCGTCAATGGCCAGACGGGTCTTCATGCGTATGGATTCGCTGTTGCGCACGCCGTTGATGATGATGGCGAAGGGGCGGGTGCCACCACTCGGCATCGGTGCATAGCCGGCCAGCGAGATCACATCGTGCAAACTGCCGGTTTTCGCCGAGAGCGCACCTTTCACGCATTTCGACGGTGCCGTGGCATAACGCTTCTTCAGGGTCCCATCCACGCCGGCGCGTGGCAGCAGTGACTTGAGCACGGCCGTACGGGGGTGGTCAGCAGCGGCGCGCAGTGTCTGCGCAATGGCCAGTGGCGTCAGCCGGTTGTTGCGTGAAAGCCCTGCACCATCAACCAGCTTCAGTCCTCGCGTGGGCACGCCCAGGCGCCGCAACTGCGCCATGGCATTGTCGCGGGCCGAGGTCCAGGCCGAGCCCTGGCCGCTGGCGATGGAGGAAAGGCGGAAGGCCATCTCCGCGATGTCGTTGTCCGAGTACCACAGCATCTCCTTGAGGGTGGAGCGCAGCGTGTAGCCGCTCACCGATGCGATGGTGCTGCCGCTCGCCTTGGCGCGGCCCACGAAGGGCACCAGCACACCCTGCGCGGCGAGGGCGCGGCGGAAGATGCGTCCGGCGTCTATGCCTGAGTCTGCGACCTTGCGTTGGTCGACGACCAGTGCGCGGATCGGACGTTCCTCCACCGGCTGCTGAGCAGCCACCACACCCGGCTGGAGGCTGGGCGGCGGGAACAGAGAGTCGTCAATGGCCAGGCGAGCCGGTGTGAGTCCCATGACGGTGAGGGTTTCCACCGTGGTCGCTGCCAGCGTATCCACCTGCGCCGAGGTGAGCTCAGGATCGCCACCACCCACCAAAGTCAGGGTTCCGGTTGAGGTGTCGAAGTCCACCCGGGTGGTGGGCTTCCAAGCGGGCCCCAGCACACTGAGGGCGATGGTGGCTGTGATGATCTTCATGGTCGAGGCCGGCATCAGCGCTGTCCTGGCGTGGTCGCCCCACAGGGGAGTGCCATCGGGATTCAGTGCGACGTCACCCGATTGGCGCGGCACCGACATTCGCAGGGAGCGTTTGGCGATGAGACCGATGGTGTGGATCTGCTCGGCCAGGTCGAGGGCGGCCGGTGCCGGCGATGCCACAGCGGTGGCGGTCTCAACTGTGGTGGTCGTCAACAAGTCCTCGGCGTGCGCAGCCACCGGCACCAGCGCCAGGAGCGCGGCCGCCAGGGCCAGAGGACGCAGGTTCACCCACAAAGGCTACCGGCCTTACGCACTAGCCTTTCCGCATGGGTTCCCTGCCGATCAGTGAGCATGCGATCGGCGTCTTCGATTCCGGTGTCGGTGGCCTCACCGTGGCACGCGCCGTCATCGATCAGCTGCCGTACGAGCAGGTGCTGTACGTCGGCGATACGGCACGCGGCCCATACGGTCCCCGTCCGCTCGCCGAAGTGCGCAGCTTCGCGCTGGAGATCATGGACGGCCTCGTCGATCGCGGCGTGAAGGCCATCGTCATCGCCTGCAACACCGCCAGTGCAGCCGTGCTCCGGGACGCGCGAGAGCGTTACGAGTTGCCGGTGATCGAGGTCATCCAGCCTGCTGCCCGGCGCGCCGCGCGCACCACGCGCAATGGGCGCATCGGTGTCATCGGCA
>JAKAIC010000026.1 GCA_021814565.1 Actinomycetes bacterium
CGCTCGGTGAGCAGGGCCGAGATTGCCGGGCCCGCGGCCTCGGGGAAGTGCCTGTGAGTGGGGTTGGCGCCCCCGGCACGGGAAGATTCGCTCCGTCGGGCTCGTTGTTGCCGGCAGAACGGGTGTCGGTCCGCCGGATTAGGCTCCCTTGTACGAGGTTAGGAGTGGCGATGTTCGAGCGGTTTACCGACCGGGCCCGACGTGTGGTGGTGCTTGCCCAGGAAGAGGCACGCATGCTCAACCACAATTACATCGGCACCGAGCACATCCTGCTCGGGCTCATCCATGAGGGTGAAGGAGTTGCCGCCAAGGCCCTGGAGTCCATGAACATCTCGCTGGAGGCCGTGCGCGCCCAGGTCGAGGAGATCATCGGTCAGGGCCAGCAGGCACCGAGCGGGCACATCCCGTTCACCCCGCGTGCCAAGAAGGTGCTGGAGCTCTCGCTGCGTGAAGCGCTGCAACTGGGCCACAACTACATCGGCACCGAGCACATCCTGCTGGGCCTCATCCGTGAGGGTGAGGGCGTGGCCGCCCAGGTGCTGGTGAAGTTGGGTGCCGATCTCAACCGGGTACGCCAGACCGTCATCCAGTTGCTATCGGGCTACCAGGGCAAGGAGCCGGTGGCCGCCAACGGCCCGGCCGAGCCCCAGCCCTCCACCTCGCTGGTCCTCGACCAGTTCGGTCGCAACCTCACGCAGGCCGCGCGCGAGCAGAAGCTCGACCCGGTCATCGGCCGTGAGAAGGAGATCGAGCGCGTGATGCAGGTGCTATCGCGCCGCACCAAGAACAACCCGGTGCTCATCGGCGAGCCCGGCGTCGGCAAGTCGGCCTGCGTCGAGGGCCTGGCCCAGATGATCGTCGCCAATGACGTGCCCGAGACGCTCAAGGACAAGCAGATCTACTCGCTGGATCTGGGCGCGCTGGTGGCCGGCTCGCGTTACCGCGGTGATTTCGAGGAGCGCCTGAAGAAGGTGCTCAAGGAGATCCGCACCCGCGGCGACATCATCCTGTTCATCGACGAGATCCACACCCTGGTGGGTGCGGGTGCGGCCGAGGGCGCCATCGACGCCGCCAGCATCCTCAAGCCCATGCTGGCCCGTGGCGAACTCCAGACCATCGGTGCCACCACGCTCGACGAGTACCGCAAGCACATCGAGAAGGACGCCGCACTCGAGCGCCGCTTCCAGCCCATCCAGGTGATGGAGCCGACGCTGGCGCACACCATCGAGATCCTCAAGGGCCTGCGCGACCGCTACGAGAACCACCACCGGGTGTCCATCACCGATGGTGCCATCGTGGCGGCGGCCACCCTCGCCGACCGCTACATCAACGATCGCTTCCTGCCGGACAAGGCCATCGACCTGCTCGATGAGGCCGGCGCCCGCCTGCGCATTCGTCGCCTCACCGCACCGCCGGAACTGCGGGAGTTCGACGAGAAGATCGCCAAGGCGCGTCACGACAAGGAAGCCGCCATCGACGCTCAGGACTTCGAGAAGGCTGCCGCCCTGCGCGACACCGAGAAGCAGCTCATCGCCCAGCGCGCCACGCGTGAACAGGAGTGGAAGAGCGGTGACCTCGACGTTGTTGCTGAGGTGAACGAGGACCTCATCGCCGAGGTGCTCGCCGCCGCCACCGGTATCCCGGTGTTCAAGCTCACCGAAGAGGAGTCCGCACGACTGCTCAAGATGGAGGACGAGCTGCACAAGCGTGTCATCGGCCAGCACGACGCCGTGAAGTCGCTGTCGCAGGCCATCCGACGTACGCGTGCCGGGCTCAAGGATCCCAAGCGCCCCGGTGGCTCCTTCATCTTCGCCGGCCCCTCGGGTGTGGGGAAGACGGAGTTGTCCAAGACGCTGGCCCAGTTCCTGTTCGGTGACGAGGATTCCCTGATCGCACTGGACATGTCCGAGTACTCGGAGAAGCACACGGTCTCGCGTCTTTTCGGCTCGCCCCCCGGATTCGTCGGCTACGAAGAAGGTGGTCAGCTCACCGAGAAGGTGCGCCGGCGCCCCTTCTCCGTGGTGCTCTTCGACGAGATCGAGAAGGCCCACCCTGACATCTTCAACTCGCTCTTGCAGATCCTCGAGGACGGCCGGCTCACCGATGCGCAGGGACGCATGGTCGACTTCAAGAACACCGTCATCATCATGACCACCAACCTGGGCACGCGTGACATCTCCAAGAGCGTGAGCCTGGGCTTCTCCACGGGTGACGACGACAAGTCCAACTACGAGAAGATGAAGATCAAGGTCAACGACGAACTCAAGCAGCATTTCCGTCCGGAGTTCCTCAACCGCATCGATGACATCATCGTGTTCCACCAACTCTCCCGCGTGGAGATCACCAGCATCGTGGACCTCATGATCGCTTCACTGGAGACGCGCCTCAAGGACAAGGACATGGCCATCGAGCTCACGCAGTCGGCCAAGGACCTGGTGGCCGAGCGCGGCTACGACCCGGTGCTCGGTGCCCGCCCCTTGCGTCGCACCATCCAGCGCGAGATCGAGGATGTCATGTCCGAGAAGATCCTCTTCGGCGAACTGCGTCCGGGCCAGATCGTGGTCGTCGACACCGAGGGCGAGGGCAAGGAAGCGGCCTTGACCTTCAAGGGCAATGATCGTTCGCCTTTCCCCGACATGCCGCCAGTCGAGATCACCAAGTAGTTCCACCACCACTAAGGCGCCGCTCCCAGCTGGGGAGGGCGCCTTAGTGGTGCTCAGGCATATGCAGCCCTGGCCCGCGTGGGTAGTAGCCAGTCAGTTGATGGTGAAGGCGTAGGGCTTGGATTCCACTGTGTCATTACGGGCGTGGGCGAAGTAGTTGCCGGCGGTGGCATCGGCCGCTGCACTGGTGCAATCGCGCCCACTGTTGAGGCCGCTCCACACCTGGGTGTTGCCGAAGGTGCTGCCCGGACGCATGGTGACGACCTGCGGATTGGCGGCGGTCTGGCAGGCGTCGGAGGTCCACACCACCAGGCCGTCCACGTCCGTCACCCAGACCTCGTTGGGCAGGGCGCCGACATCGCGCTTGCAGGGGCTGCTACCGGTGTTGGAGATGCGCATGGCGATGGTCACGGGGCTGCCGACCGCGTAGGTCTGGGCATCGGTGGTGACGCTCACCGAGAGATCGCGGACGTTGCAGTCAGCGATGGTGGCAACAGGCGTGGGCGTGGTGCTCTTGGGTCCCGTCGTGGTGGGGGCGGTGGTGGGGGCGGTGGTGATGCGGGTCGGTGTGGGCGACACACTGGGGCTGGCCAGTGCGGCCGTGGGTGTTGGGGTGGCGGGTGTGCGATGGCCGAGCAGGGCCTTGCCCACGATGGCCAGGGGCACCAGCAGCACCAGCGCTGCCACTGCTTGTCGACGTCGGTACACGGCCCTCGACTGACGCTTTGTCACGGGCGCACGCTAGCAATGCTCGTGACATCATGCGCGCGTGGCGTCGGTGGCGCGGCAATTGCTGCACTGGTATGGGCAGGTATTCCCCTTGCATCACCAACGCTGAACCAGCGCACCACCAGCGCTTGCTGCCCCCGGATGAGGCTGACCGGGTGCAGATGCTGCCGGGACAGTGCTGGGCCTTGCCTGGCTAGACGAAGCGCTCCAGCATGGTGGTTTCCGCGATACGGGCCAAACCGTCGCGAATCTGGCGGGCACGAGCGTCGCCGACACCCTCCACCGCCAGCAGCTCATCCAGGCCGGCCTGCATCAGGGGCTGCAGGCGATGGAAGTGCGCGACGATGCGATCGACGATGACGTCGGAGAGGCGAGGGATACGCGCCAGCATGCGATAGCCCCGGGGTGCGGCCGCTGCGTCCAGTGCCGAGCCCAGACTGAGTGCCGCGGCGACTTCTGTGAGGTCAAGCAGCTGCGTGGGGCTCAGGGCATCGATGGCAGCGGCGGCGCTGCTCCAGGCCTTGGGGCGCGGGGTCTTGGAGGTGCTGGGCACGTAATCCTGGACGATGCTGTCGCGTTCGCTTTCGATGCCGGCGACCAGTTCATCCAGTTGCATCTTGAGCAGGCGTCCGTCGGTGCCCAGCTCCACCACATAACCGTCGATCTCGCGCGCAATGCGGCGCACCATCTCCAAACGCTGTGCCACCAACGCGATATCGCGCACCGTCACCTGGTCCTCGATCTCCAAGGCGGAAAGTGCCGCAGCGATGGTGTCGAAACGCGTCTTGTAGCGCTCAAGCGTGGAGAGCGCCTGATCGGCGCGGGCCAGGATGGACGCGCGGTCCTCGAGCACATAGCGGCGGCCCGCCACGTAAAGCGCGATGGTGGACATGGACTTGGAAACCGAGATGACGGGAAGGCCCGTCTGCTTGGCAATGCGATCCGCGGTGCGGTGGCGGGTGCCGGTCTCGCCGGTGGGGATGGTGGGGTCGGGCAGCAACTGGGCTGCGGCCTTGACGATGCGGTTGGCGCCGGTGTCGCAGATGATGGCGCCATCCATCTTGGCCAGTTCACGCACGCGGGTGGCGGTGAACTCGACATCGAGATTGAAGCCGCCGCCGGAGAGCTGCTCCACCAGCTTGTCGTAACCGAGCACGATGAGACCGCCGGTGCGACCAAGCACGATGCGTTCCAGACCATCACGCAAGATGGTGCCGGGTGCCATCATGGCGATGGTCTGCCTGAGCACCTGCTCGGGGTCTGGGTGCTTCTCCGCCATCAATTGCCTCCTGCTGCGATGAGCACATTACCTTGGAGAGCAACGACCTATGAGCATGCCGGGCCATGGAATCGGCTGCGAACCTGAGCGGATGACGATCACGCACTGCCTGTAGTGAGCTGGGCAAGGGCGACGCGGATATCCGAGACTTCGATCAGCCGCATGCCCGCCGGTGCTGCACCCGATTCCGGCGGGACGATGGCCGTGGTGACGCCAAGGCGTGCGGCTTCCGTCAGCCGCCGGGCCAGGGCCTGAACCCGACGCACGTCACCCGAGAGCCCGACCTCGCCAATGGCGATGCAGCCCGCTGGCATGGCGCGATTGGCCGATGCGCCTGCCACGGCCAGGGCAATGGCGAGATCCGCGGCCGGCTCGCTGATGCGCACCCCGCCGACGGTGGCGGCGTGGACGTCTCGCGCCGAGAGCGGCACGCCGCCACGCCGTTCGAGGACAGCGAGCACCATGGCCACCCTGGCGTTGTCGAGGCCGGAGGTGGCGCGGCGCGGGCTGGGTACCTGGGTGGAGGCGACGAGCGCCTGTACCTCGGCCAGCAGCGGGCGCGTGCCCTCCATGGTCATGGTGAGGCAGGTGCCATCCACGGGCTCGCCGCGCGCACTGACAAAGAGGCCCGAGGGATCGTCGATGCCCACGATGCCGGTGTCGGTGAGATCGAAGCAACCCACCTCGTCAGCGGCGCCGTAGCGATTCTTGGTGGCGCGCACCAGGCGCAGCCGGGTGTGACGATCACCCTCGATCTGCAGCACCACGTCGACGAGGTGCTCCAGCACGCGCGGGCCGGCGATGGAGCCGTCTTTGGTGACATGTCCCACGAGCACGGTGGACATGCCGCGTTCCTTGGCCACCCGGATCACGGAGGTTGCGACCTCGCGGATCTGTGTGACGCCACCGGCCTGTGAATCGACCTCAGCCGAGGCGATGGTCTGGACCGAGTCGACGATGAGCACGCCAGGATCCACCTGCTCGATGTGGCCGAGGATGGTGGCGAGATCCGTCTCAGCGACCAGGAACAGCTCGTCGACCACCGCACCGACGCGGGTGGCGCGCAGATGCACCTGGGCCGCCGATTCCTCGGCGGTTACGTAGAGCGCGCGGCCATGGGTGCGCGCGGCCTGTGCCGCCACCTCGACCAGCAGCGTGGACTTGCCGATGCCGGGCTCGCCGGCGAGCAGCACGACAGCGCCCGGCACCAGGCCGCCGCCCAGCACCCGATCGAGCTCGCTGACCCCGGTGCTGCGCGCCTTGGCGGCTTCGATGTTGATGTGGCCGATGGGGACGGCGCGTTCGCCCTTGGGGCTGACAGCCTGGGTGCGGGGCTTGACCCCACCCACTTCCTCAACCGTGCCCCAGGCCTGGCATTCACCGCAGCGGCCGACCCATTTGCTGGTCTGCCAGCCGCATTCACCGCAGCGGAACGCGGTTGTCGTCTTGGCCATGACGGCAACCTAGCGTGGGGGTGGGACAGCCACTTAGGGCAGCGGGAGCGCCTTTCCGAACAGCCAGCCCTGGGCCATCTCCCAGCCCTGGCCCTGGAGCAGCGCCGCCTGTTCCGCCGTCTCCACGCCCTCGGCCACGGTGCGCAGATCGAGGCCATCGGCAAGACCCACCAGGCCGCGGGTGAGCCGGGCCGTGTGCGAATCGTGCGCACTCAGCCCGGCGGTGAAGGACTGATCGAGCTTGAGGCCCTGGATGGGCAGGTCGCGCAGGTGGCTCACCGAGGAATAGCCGGTGCCGAAGTCATCGACCCACCAGGTGACGCCGGCCCTGGCCAGCCGCAGCATGGAGTCGCGTATTTCCTGCGTCACCTGGAGCAGCGTGGTCTCCGTGACCTCCAGGTGCAGGCGAGTGGCGAGGACGCCCGTGCGCTGCAACTCCTCGGACACGGCAGCTTCCAGGCCGCCCGAGTGCAGGCTGGCGGCGGAGACGTTGACCGCGATGTGGAAGGCGGGATCGATGGCTGCCAGTGCATCGAAGGACTGTGCCAACACCAGGCGATCGATGTCACGGATGAGGTCACTGCGTTCGGCGATGGGGAGGAAGGTGTCCGGCGGCATCACCGAGCCGTCCTCCAGCACCCAGCGCACCAGCGCCTCGTATCCGCAGAGCGCGTGCGTCGACAGCTCGACGATGGGCATGAACCAGGCCACGATGCGCTGGTTGTGCAGGGCTTCGCGCAGTCTGCTCTGCACGTCAAGGGCCATGCGGCTGCGGGCGGCAACGTTCTCGTCGAGGAAGGACCAGCGGGCCCGGCCCTGCTTGGAGGCTGCGCGCATGGCAGCGGTGGCGTCACGGAGCAGGCTCTCCGCGTCATCGTCGCCGGCCATGGCGATGCCGATGCAACCGCTGATGTCGAACTGAACGCCGTCATGTTCGAAGGGACCCACCAGTGCACCGAGAATGCGTTGCGCGGCCTCGGCGGCGTCGGTGCTGGTGATGAGCTCGCGCAGGATGAGCGCGAACTCATCACCAGCGATGCGGCCCACCCGGTCATGCGCGCCGGCCACGTGGACCAGGCGTCGTGCCACTTCCTTCAGCACGGCATCACCGGCGGCATAGGTGTAGGCCTGATTTATGGAGGTCATGCCGTCCACGCCCACGCAGAGCAGGGCCCAACCAGGGGCCTCCCGGGTGTCGAGGATCTCCTGGATGCGCTGCAGGGAAAGGCCCTGCTTGGCCAGGCCGGTGAGGGAGTCGAAGGTGACCTCACGCTCGAGTGCCTCCTGCGAGATCCGCAGCGCCTCCGCATCCTGGCGTTGCGCGAGGCCGTACCCCAGGTCAGCCGCCAGTGCCTCCAGCAACTCCTGGGCCCGATCGTCAAAGGAGCGCGGGTCCTGCGAGTAGACGAGGAGCGCCCCGTGGATCTCACCGTGAACGAGGACGGGCAGGGAGATGGAGCAGCGGATGCCACGGCGATTCGCCTGCTGCAGCCAGGGCGCGAAACGAGGGTCCTCCGCCAGATTGTTCAGGACCTGCGTCTGGCGGGTCTTGATGGCCAGTCCTGCAGGTCCCTGTGCCAGCGGGCCATCGCCCCACGAGGTCCTGAGGTTCCGGGTGTAGCCCATGTCATTGCCGGCTACGGCACGGATGAGGATTGACTTCTCCTCATCGTCCACGGGCACGCCGTACCAGGCGAAGGCGTAGCCGCCTATGTGCGTGGCGGCCTCGCACATGCGCTGCAGCAGGTCCTGCTCGCTGGTGGCGCGCAGCAGGACGCGGCTGCCCTCGGCCAGGGTGGCGAAGGCGCGAACGACGGCCACGCGGTCATTCACGTCGCGCCAGGTGACGACCAACCCTTCGACTGCTCCGTTGACGCCCGTGACCGAACGGGCAGCGGCCTGGAATTCGTGGTACTCGCCGTCGATGCTGCGCACGCGGATGGGCACGGAGGACAGGTGCTGGCCCGCTAGGGCCTGTCGACGCAGGGCCAGGATGCGCTCCTGGTCAGCGGGGTGCACGCGGGCGATGAGGTCGGTCCCGAGGATGGGGCTCGGCTCGAAGCCGAGCGCCTCCAGCACGTCGGCCGAGATCCAGAGCACGCGACCTTCGAGGTCGGTATGGAATATGACTTCGGCGGGTCCGCCGTCGATGAAGGAACGCCAATCCACCGGCCCGTCGCCTGGTTGCAGCAGCGACAGAGGCACGTCCGGTCCCCTCTCGCGCTCACCGGCGGTGGCCGCCGCACGGTGTTGATGCTGCATCGTGGCAGCCGGCCCGCTCGCGAGCAATGGGCTTTCGGCGGCTTCGCAGGATGTGCAGGGGTGCGCACAGGCGTTGTGGAGGGGCCGGGAAGCACCGACCGATTCCGGGCTGCCGGTACGGTTGGACGTGTGACGACGGCCGCCCCCACGCGTGAGGACGTTGCCGCGGTCGTTGATCTTGCTCTGCTCACGGCGCTGGACCCCGCGATCTCGGCGGCGGCCATCCGTGATGCGCTCATCGTGCTGGCCTCGCGCCCCGCGCCGGCCCCGCCCACCGTCGAACCGCTGGTGGTGCTGGCCCATGCCCGGGCGGAGGTCTGGCGGCAGCTGCGCGCCCGTGGGATCCACCCCGACAGCGCCCCTGACGTCCGCGTGGATGCCGAGGCGCTGTCGTCGCTCACGCCTGCGGAACGCACCACCTTGTACCTGATGACGCGTCGAGCACTGCCCGCACACGACGTGGGCTTCATCCTCGATGTGTCAACGCGCGAGGCCAGGCGTCTGCACCGCCGGGCCCAGGTGGCGCTGGTGCGAGCCGTCACCGGTCTGGCACTGGCCATGGATCTCACGCCCTGCCTGATCCGTGACGAGTTGGCGGCGCGTGGTGCCGGCATGCTCTCGCGCCGTGACATCGATGCCCTCACCATGCACGCTGCGGAATGTCGCATCTGCGTGGAGTGGCTGCGCCGTGCCGACCATCAGGCGCTCGCCGGCTACGACTCCATGGCAGCTCCCACTGACCGCGAGATCGACGTGGTGCTGGCCAACCTGCAGCAACTAGGGGAGGAGGAGCGCCTGCGCGTGGTCGCACGGGCAGGTGCTCTGCGCCGCGACGGGCGTCCGCCGCGGGAGTCGCTGCTGCTCGGTGACCCCAAACGCTGGATGCGGCGTGGCATATCGCTCGGCGTCACATCGGTGGTGCTGGTGGTCGTCGGTGTGCTGGCAATGGCCAGGTAGTTCAGAGATTGGCCTCGGTCGCGGGATGCGAGGACAAGGTCAGCATCACCTTGCGCACTTCTTTGGCATCGCCCGTGCGCTTGGCGACGGCACGGGCTGCGTTGATGATCTCCAAGCGGGCGTCGCAGTGCTCCTTGAGCACGGCGTACGCCTTCCTGCCCATCATCTCGATGAGCACGGCGGCCTCACCGATGTACACGGGGTCGGCAGCGGTGTGCGCGTCGGTGTTGGACGAGCAGTACCAGTGCAGGTCGTGACCGCCGGGACCCCAGCCTGAACGCTGGTACTCCTCGATGGTGATGCGCAGTTTCTGCACGCCGTCCGGCAGTTCGATCCATTCGTAGTCGCGGCGCATGGGCAGTTGCCAGCAGACGTCGGGCTTGGTCTTGGCGATGGTGACGCCGCGTCGTGCGGCCTCATGGTGCAAGGCGCAGCCCGCGCCACCGGGGAAGTCGTCGGAGTTGAGGAAGATGCAGCCCTCGTTGAAGATGCGGGTCTTGCGTGCGCCTTCTTCGTCCTTCTCGATCCAGCGCTTGTGGCCGGCCTTGTAGTGCTCCCAGGTTTCGGGCGTCAGATTCTCGACGTGCTTGGCCACCCGACGTTCGTCGTCCTTGTCACTGAAGTGGGCACCGTTGGCGCAGCAGCCGTACTGCGGGTAGCCCTTCTGGATGCCCTGACAGCCGCGACCCCAGATGCAGTTCCAGTGCGAGGTCAGCCAGGTGAGATCGCAGCGGTAGACCTGATGCGGATTGGACGGATCATTGAACTCAACGAACTCGCGCGAGAAGTTCTGCTTCAACTCAGTCACTTGCGCAGCGTACGTGCAACCATGCGGCCTCTGCACAAGCAGGCGTGTGCTACCTAGGCTTTGAAGATGCGCATGGGTGTCCTCGACGTCGGCTCGAACACGGTGCACCTGCTGGTGGTTGATGCGCATGTCGGTGCCGCCCCCATACCCGCGCAGTCCTTCAAGCATGAACTGCGTCTGGCCGAACATCTGCGCCAGGACGGCAGCATCGACGAGGAGGCGGTGCAGGCGCTCATCGCCTACATCAAGGAGTCCACGGCGGGCGCCGAGGATCTGGGTTGCACGGAGATCCTGGCCTTCGCGACCTCCGCCATCCGCGAAGCCACGGGCGGCGAGCGGGTGCTGGAGCGGGTGCGTCGCGAGACCGGTGTGGAACTGCGTGTGCTGGGGGGTGATGACGAAGCCCGTCTCACCTTCCTGGCCGTGCGCCGTTGGTTCGGCTGGTCCTCGCGGCGACTGCTCGTGCTCGACATCGGTGGTGGCTCGCTGGAGATCGCCGGTGGCACAGACGAGGAACCGGACGTGGCGGTGTCCGTGCCGCTGGGTGCCGGTCGCATGGCCGCTCAGTTCTTCCGCAGTGATCCCGTCGAGAAGGAGGACCTCAAGGACCTGCGACGGCTGGCGCGGCGCACCATCGCGGAGGTGGTGCCGGCCGTAGCCAAGTTCGGGCCTCCCGATCACTCGGTGGCAACCAGCAAAACCTTCCGTTCGCTGGCCCGCATCACCGGTGCCGCCGCTGCGGGCGAGGGGCCCTTCGTGGAGCGGTTGCTCAGACTCAGCGAGCTCTCCGCTCAGATCCCGCGGCTGGCCGCCATGACGGTCAAGCAGCGGGCGTCCCTGCCCGGTGTGTCCGCGGGCCGCGCCAAGCAGGTGCTGGCCGGGGCCGTGGTGGCGGAAGCGGCCATGGAACTGCTGGATCTGCCCGTGGTTGAGATCTGCCCCTGGGCACTGCGTGAGGGTGTCATCCTGCGCAAGCTCGATCGCATAGCCGCCGGCTCCTGACCCCACCCGCTTCTGCCACTTGAACGCGCGTTCAGGCGGTAGTTACCGCCTGAACGCGCGTTCAAGTGGCAGAACCTGAGCCGGTCAGGGTAGGGCGGCCTGAGCCGGTCAGGGTAGGGCGGCCTGAGCCGGTCAGGGTAGGGCGGCCTGAGCCGGTCAGGGTAGGGCGGCGCGCAGCTGCTGGGGAGTGATGTGCCAGAAGGCCACGGTGCGGCCGTCCACCTGGATCACGGGAATCTGCTGCCAGAACTGGTCCGCCAACTCCTCGTCATCGAGGATGGACACCTCCCGCCACGGTGTTCCGGTGGCGGCGCACACGCTCACGACCACGGCACGAGCCTCGTCACAGAGATGGCAGCCGGGCTTGCCGATGAGCGTCACCGTCACAGTTGCGACAACTCCACGCCACGATCCCGGCAAGCCACCTGACCGGCAATGAGCGTGCCGCGCAGGTCCAGTTCCTCGAACTTGGCGATGGCGGCGGCGGTAGTGCCGCCGGGAGAGGTGACGTTCTTGCGCAACTGCTGGGGCGTGGAGCCGGTGCGCTTGATGAGTTCGGCAGAACCGATGAAGGTCTGCAGGGCCAGGGTGGAGGCGAGTTCGCGATCCAAACCCAGAGCGACGCCGCCTTCGATGAACGACTCCATGACGTAGTAGTAGAAGGCCGGCCCGGACCCGTGCATGGAGGTCATCGCATCCTGCAACGACTCTGGGATCTCGACGGTCCTGCCCACCGTTGCCAGCATGGACAAGGCCACCTGCAGCTCAGCATCAGAGGTGAGCGAACCGCGGCTGATGGCACTCATGCCCTGGCCCACCAGTGCCGGCGTGTTGGGCATGACGCGAATGCAGTGCGTGCCGGGCAGCAGGCGCTCCATGGTGGCGAGCGTCTTGCCAGCTGCTATGGAGATGACGACGGCGGACGCTTTGAGGTGCGGCTGCATGGCTGTCAGCGCCTCGTCGAAGCCCTGCGGTTTCACGGCGACGATGACGAAGTCGGCCGCCGCGACGCCCTGGGCCAGGTCCGCCGCGCGGATGCCGTACTTGCCTGCGAGCTGGGCCGCACGCTCGGCCAACTTCTCCACCACCACGATGTCATGAGCAACGGTTCCCGCGGCGATCATCCCCGACAGGATGGCCTCGCCCATCATGCCGCCGCCTATGAATGTGGTTGTCGTCATCGTGACCCCTTCCAGCAGTGCAGAGCGTAGGCGTCACACCGCTGAACCCGCCGACCACCGCGTTGCGCGAGCCGATCGTCGCCCCATTCGGTGCAGCGCCGGCCGTTGGCGGAATCACGACAAATCACGACCTCGGGCTTACCTAGACTCACGAGTAACCAAGCGTCATTGAGCGTGCTTTTGCGTCCCTCGCGGGGGAGTGATTCGGAGGAGCCCATGTCGAGCCCCATCACCGCTGTTGTGCTTGAAGGCAACAACCTCACTGCGGTCATCGTTGTTGCCTTCATCGCACTGGCCGCGCTGGGCGTTGCCGCCGTGCTTGTGCGCGAAGTGCTTGCCGCCGATCCGGGCACCGAGAACATGCAGCGCATCGCCCTCGCGGTGCAGGAGGGGGCGTCCGCTTACCTCAACCGTCAGTTCCGCACGCTTGCCGTGTTCGCAGTGCTCGTGTTCTTCATGCTCTTCCTGCTGCCTGCAGACACCACCTCACTGCGCATCGGCCGCTCCATCTTCTTCCTGGTCGGTGCGGTGTTCTCCGCCACCACCGGATACGTGGGCATGTCGCTGGCCGTGCGTGGCAATGTGCGCGTGGCCGCGGCAGCCCGCAACGAAGGCGCCAAGCGCGCCATGCGCATCGCCTTCCGCACCGGCGGCGTGGCCGGAATGTTCACGGTGGGACTGGGCCTGCTCGGCGCCTCCCTGGTGGTGCTGCTGTACCGCGGCGACGCGCCCAAGGTGCTGGAGGGCTTCGGTTTCGGCGCGGCCATGCTCGCCATGTTCATGCGCGTGGGTGGTGGCATCTTCACCAAGGCGGCTGACGTCGGCGCCGACCTGGTGGGCAAGGTGGAGCACAACATTCCCGAGGACGACCCCCGCAACGCGGCCACGATCGCCGACAACGTCGGTGACAACGTTGGCGACTGCGCCGGCATGGCCGCCGACCTCTTCGAGTCGTACGCCGTCACGCTGGTCGCGGCACTCATCCTGGGCAAGGCCGCGCTGGGTGCGATCGGGCTGGTCTTCCCGCTCATCGTTCCCGCCATCGGTGTCATCACCGCGGTCATCGGAATCCTGGCGGTGACGCCGCGCGACTCGGACCGCAATGGCATGGCCGCCATCAACCGCGGTTTCTTCCTCTCGGCTGCTGTGTCGGCGGTGCTGGTGTCCATCGCCGCCTGGCGCTTCCTGCCCGACTCGGTGGTGATCGGCACTGGTACCGAAGCGGTGGTCTCGAACCCGCGCAGCGTGGCCATCGCAGCTGTCTGCATCGGCATCGCACTCGCAGCCGCCATCCAGGTGCTCACCGGCTACTTCACGGAAACCAACCGGCGCCCTGTCGACGACGTGGCCAAGGCCTCGCTCACCGGTGCTGCCACCGTCATCCTCTCCGGTTTCGCCCTGGGCCTCGAGTCCGCTGTCTACTCCGCGCTGCTCATCGGTGCGGCGGTGTACGCGGCCTTCCTGCTCGGCGGCGCGTCCACCATCCTCTCGCTCTTCGCCATTGCGCTCGCAGGTACCGGCCTGCTCACCACGGTGGGCGTCATCGTCTCCATGGACACCTTCGGCCCGGTCTCCGACAACGCCCAGGGCATCGCCGAGATGTCCAAGGATGTGCATGGTGAGGGTGCCGCAGTGCTCACCAGCCTTGATGCCGTCGGCAACACCACCAAGGCCATCACCAAGGGCATTGCCATTGCCACGGCGGTGCTCGCAGCCACAGCGCTCTTCGGTTCCTTCCGCGATGCGGTTTCCAACGCCTCAGCGGAGTTCTCCCAGACCATCAGCCATCTGCCACTGCTTGACCAGCTGCAGTACTTCGCCATCCTCGATGTGGCCAATCCCGGCAACCTGCTGGGACTGCTCATCGGGGCCTCGGTGGTGTTCCTTTTCTCCGGCCTGGCTATCAACGCGGTGTCGCGGGCGGCCGGAGCCGTGATCCATGAGGTGCGGCGTCAATTCCGTGATCATCCCGGCATCATGGATGGCAGCGAGCTGCCGGAGTACGGCAAGGTCGTCGACATCGTCACCCGCGATTCGCTGCGGGAACTCGCGACCCCGGGTCTGCTCGCGGTCACCACGCCCATCGCCGTCGGCTTCGGACTCGGGGTCGGTGCGCTCGGTGCCTATCTGGCCGGCACCATCGCCACCGGCACGCTGATGGCCGTCATGCTCTCCAACTCCGGCGGCGCATGGGACAACGCCAAGAAGTTCGTGGAGGACGGTCACTTCGGAGGCAAGTACAGCGAGGCGCACGCCGCCACCGTCATCGGTGACACTGTCGGGGATCCCTTCAAGGACACGGCCGGACCGGCCATCAACCCGCTCATCAAGGTCATGAACCTGGTGGCGCTGCTCATCGCACCGGCGGTGGTGAAGCTGCGCCTCGAGGACATGATGGGCACCAGCTACGCCATCACCGCGGTTGCCGTGCTGGTCATCGTGGGTGCCGTGCTGTTCTCCAAGGCCCGCCCCACTACGGACGCGGCCGAGGAAGTGGTGCACCCCATCCGTGCGCGCTCGGCCTGGGACTGGCTGGCCCGCCCGCGCAGCTCCCTGCGTGAGCGCAAGGCGGCACGCAATGCCGTGGCCGAAGCCGCAGCCCGGCTGGGCATGATGGCCGGGCACAAGAGCGACGACTGACCATGGCAGCTCCACGGAGCCCGTGGGCAGAAACCAAGGTGATGCGCGGACGCGTGATGCGCGTCATCGCGCATGACCCGCTCCCCATCGACGGCAACGGCAACCGGCTGCCGCTCCCTCCCGACTTCGTGATGGGCGTCGGTGGTGCCTCGCGCACCCTGCTCGATCTGACACCCTCCCGGCATGTGAGCCGGGCCCTCGATCTCGGCTGTGGCAGCGGTGTGCAGACCCTCTTCCTCAACGCCGATCGCATCATCGGCGTGGACATTGACGAACGAGCACTGCAGGCGGCCAACGCGTCGTGCCATCTCAGTGGCTTCCGCCAGGTGGAAGCGAATGTGTGGCGCAACGGCGACTCCATGATCGAGCTGCGCGAGGGTTCCTTCCTGGATCCGGTGGAGGGGCAGCGTTTCGACCTCATCGTCGCCAATCCACCGTTCGTCATCGAGGGTGCGGGACACGTGCATCGTGACTCCCCGCTGGCCGGCGATGAGCTGGTGCGCGAACTGATGGCGACCATTCCCCAGCACCTCAATGTGGGCGGGCGCGCCATCCTGCTGGGCTGCTGGCTGCACACCTCGAGCATGGACTGGGAGGAGCGCTTGCTGTCGTGGGTGCCGGCAGGAGTCTCGGCCTGGATCGCCCAACGTGAGCTGCTGGACCTTGACGCCTATGTGGACGTCTGGATGCAGGACGCGGGCCTCGATGCCGCCGAGCAGTTGAAGTGGTTGGCACGGCTGGAGCAGCTCGACGCCGAAGCCATCGGCTTCGGCTGGATCGTGCTGGAGCGCAGTCGACGGGTGTGGACGGTGGCCGAGGACGTGTCGGATGCGCCGCGCACTCCCAACGGCGAGGAAGTGGAACGGCAACTGGCCGCCTTCGAATCCGAGCCCACCGCCGTGGAGTTGCTCGACGCCCATTGGGAGTTCGCCGACGCCCATTGGCGCGGCGGCCTCATGCTCAACCCCTTCGAGGCCCTGCTGCTTGAGCGCCTGCGCGCCGGCGACACCCTGGCTGAAGCGGTCGACGCGGTCGCCGACAGCCAGTCCGTCGAGGCCGGTGACCTGCTGGCCGCGGGGCTGCTCGTCACCCGCGAACTGGTCCGGCTGGGCTACCTCACTGCCTGACCCGGCGTGGCCGCCCGACTGTGGGCGATCCGGGGCTCGGGGCCGGGGCGCGGAGCACGTCATTTGACAGGGACCGGGGGGCTGGGGCAACACTTCCGCCGAGCCTCACCTTTCGCCACCGCGATGGGTGGGGTCGCTTTTTGAGCATCCGGGGAGGTGCAGATGGCTGCGAAACACTTGGTGATCGTCGAATCGCCGGCCAAGGCCAAGACCATTCAGGGCTATCTCGGCCCCGACTATGTGGTGACCGCGTCGGTCGGCCACATCCGCGACCTGCCGGTACGTGCCAGCCAGATCCCCGCCGAGTTCAAGGGCCTGCCCTGGGCGCGCCTGGGTGTCAACACGGACGGCGAGTACGAAGCCATCTATGTGGTCGACGACAACAAGAAGTCGCGCATCAGTGAGATCAAGCGCCAACTCAGGGACGCGGAAGAGCTCTTGCTCGCAACTGACGAGGACCGTGAGGGTGAGGCCATCTCCTGGCACCTGCTGGAGGTGCTGCGCCCCAAGATCCCGGTCAAGCGCATGGTCTTCCACGAAATCACCAAGGACGCCATCCGTGCCGCCATCGACAACCCCCGCGATCTCGACATGGATCTGGTGGAGGCACAGGAGACGCGCCGTATCGTCGACCGCCTTTTCGGCTTCCAGGTGTCCGAGGTGCTGTGGCGCAAGGTCGCGCAGGGCACCTCTGCCGGTCGCGTGCAATCCGTGGCAGTGCGGCTCGTGGTCGACCGCGAACGCGAACGCATGGCCTTCACCTCGGCCACCTACGCCGACGTGGTGGCGCTGCTGTTGCCCGGCCAGTTCAAGGCCACCCTCGCAGCGGTTGACGGCGTGCGCATCGCCGGCGGCAAGGACTTCGACAGCGACGGCAAGCTGACGGCCGGCAAGGTCGTTCACCTCGACGAGCTGGCTGCCGTGCAACTGGCCAACGGCCTGGCCGGTGAGCAGTTCCGCGTCGTCGGCATTGACGAGAAGCAGAGCATGCGCAAGCCTCCCGTCCCCTTCACCACCTCCAGCCTGCAGCAGGAGGCTGGTCGCAAGTTGGGCTTCAACTCCAAGCGCACCATGCAGGTGGCGCAGGGACTCTACGAGCGCGGCTACATCACCTACATGCGTACTGATTCCCCGGCGCTCTCCGATCAGGCCACGCGTGCCGCACGCAAACAGGCCAAGGCCATGTTCGGTGAGGCCTTCGTGTCCGAGAAGCCACGCGTGTTCACCAGCAAGAGCAAGAGCGCGCAGGAAGCCCATGAGGCCATCCGCCCAGCAGGCGAGGAATTCCGTACCCCGCAACAGCTTTCGCACGAGCTGAACCACGATGAGCAGCGCATCTACGACCTCATCTGGAAGCGCACGGTCGCCAGCCAGATGGCCGACGCACGCGTTGCCACCACCACCGTCACGCTCGAGGCCAGAGCCGGCACGGGGACACTTGCCAGCTTCCGCGCCAGTGGCACTGTGGTGCTCTTTGCAGGCTTCATGGCCGCCTATGAAGTGGGCAAGGACGTCAGCGAGGATGACGCCAACGGCGAGGCGCGGCTGCCGCAGCTCAGTGAGGGTCAGCTGCTCGACGCCGATCGCATCGAAGCGCTGGCGCATGTCACCAAGCCGCCGGCGCGGTATACCGAGCCCACGCTCGTCGGCGCGCTCGAGGAACTGGGGATCGGCCGTCCCTCCACCTACGCCAGCATCATCGGCACCATCCAGAACCGCGATTACGTGTGGAAGAAGGGCCAGGCTCTGGTGCCGTCATGGCTGGCCATGGCCGTGGTGCGCCTGCTGGAGACCCACTTCGAAGCCCTCGTCGATTACGGCTTCACCGCCTACATGGAGGAGGAACTCGACTCCATCGCCAACGGTGATTACACACGGCTGGCCGCACTCAACGACTTCTACAAGGGCAGTGAGAAGTTCCCGGGTCTGGTGCCACTGCTCGCCAATTGGGGAGAGATCGATGCCCGGGAGATCTCAGCCTTCCCGGTCAAGGGTTCCGACATCATGCTGCGTGTTGGTCGCTTCGGTCCCTTCATTGAGCGTGGCGATTCGCGTGCCAACGTGCCGCCGGAGCTTGCGCCTGATGAGCTGACAGCTGAGAAGGCCGAGGAACTGCTGACGGCGCCATCGGGGGAGCGCGAACTGGGCGTGGATCCGGCAACCGGCTACACGATCATCGCGCGGGTCGGCCGCTTCGGACCTTATGTGGCGGATGTCCTGCCCGATGATGTGCCGAAGACCGGCAGGAAGGCCGTGAAGCCGCGTTACGCGTCGATCTTCAAGACCATGGACTTCGAGACCGTCGATCTCGAAACCGCCTTGCGATTGCTGGCACTTCCGCGTCTGGTCGGTGTCGACGAAGGCGTGGAGATCTACGCGCAGAACGGTCGTTACGGTCCCTACTTGAGCAAGGGCACGGACACGCGCTCGCTGGAATCCGAGCAGCAGATCTTTGATTGCACTGCGGAGCAGGCGCTCTCGCTCTTCGCGCAGCCCAAACAGCGCCGTGGCCGTGGCCAGGCCGCAGCCCCGCTTGCCGAGTTCGCCGCTGACCCCGTCTCGGGCAAGCCGGTGCTGATGAAAGACGGCCGCTTCGGCCCCTACGTCACCGACGGCGAGACCAACGCCTCACTGCGTCGAGGGGACGATCCGCAGCACATCACGGCCGAACGCGCCTACGAGTTGCTGGCTGATCGCCGCTCTGCTGCACCCAAGGTGGCCAAAGCGGCCAAGAAGACGGCGGTGAAGAAGACGGCGGCCAAGAAGACGGCGGCCAAGAAGACGGCGGCCAAGAAGACGGCGGCCAAGAAGACGGCCGCCAAGAAGACTGCTGCAAAGCCATAAACACTTCGTGAGTCGGCACTCCCACGTGGTGCCGACTCACAGATGACACCCCGGTTGTGGCCCTGGGCACCGGAAGCCGGACAGCTGTCCGTCCTTCGGCGGACGGCCAGCGGGAGGGTGGGTGAGGCGCCCGCCTGCGTAGATTGCCGAAGAACGCCATCCTCCGGACGAAGTGCCGCTTGCAGTGCAGGGGTCGCCGATCAGCTGCGTGCGTCGAGGATCCAGGGCTGCGCCAACTCCAGCAGTGCGCGGTCCGCGGTGATCAGATGCATGTCGTGGGTGGCCGCTTGCGCGAGAATCATGCGATCGAATGGGTCGTGCCGCGCGAGTGCCGGGAAACGGGAGAGGGCCATCGCGGACTCAGCGGAGAACTCCAATTCCTGCAGGCCATTTCCCGTGCACAGGGCGATGAAGTCATCAGCGATGTCGAGCTTGCCGACCAAGGCCTTGAGCTGCATCTCCGCAATGGAAACGGGTGAGAAGTAAACGTCTGCCTGCTCACGGATTATGCGCGCGGATGTCTTGCCGAGTTCTCTACTGGCCCGCGCTGCCCATATCAGCGCCTGTGTGTCCAGCAGATAGCGAGCACGTGTCACTTGTCGGCGTCCTCGAGTTTGGCCCAGTCGAACATCGAGGCGAGGTCAGTATCCAGGGCGTTCCACTCGCTTTGGGAGAACCCCTTCAAGGAGTCCTTGCCGAAGCCGAGCGTGCGTGGCATTACGTCGGCTTCGATACGGACCAGTCGCAGCACCGGCTTGCCGGCGCGTGCGATCACGACGTCGCCGCCACGTTCAACCTCGTCAACCAACTTGGAGAAGTGCGTCTTGGCGTCGTGGATGTTCACCTGCCTGGTCATGAGTTGAGCGTAAGTTAGTCCACTTAGTCCGGTCAAGTGCTGGCGGCGGTGCGGAGAGTGCGCTCTCCGCTGGCGGCGCGGCGCTTTGGATGTCTCTCAGGTTCCTCTCAGGGAGCGCTCACTACCGTCCCCGACATGCCTAATCCCGCCATTGAGACCACTGCGCTCTCCAAGTCCTACGGTGGCGCGCCGGCGCTGCGTGAACTCACCCTGTCTGTTGCTGAAGGCGAGGTCTTCGGCCTGCTTGGTCACAACGGTGCGGGCAAGACGACAACCGTCAATCTCCTCACGACGCTGATCCCGCCGACGGGCGGTTCGGCACGGGTTGCCGGCTCCGATGTGGTTCGTGATGCCGACGGGGCGCGACGAAACCTCGGATACCTGCCGGAGAGCGTGCAGTTCTACGACCAGCTCAGCACCATGGAGAACCTCCGCTTCTTCGCGCACCTCTCGGGCCTGCAGCGGCCGGATGCTCGCATCAATGAGGTGCTGGAGTACCTCGACTTCGCACACAACCGCGACCTACGTTTGGGCACCTTCAGCAAGGGCATGCGCCAGCGCGTCGGCATCGCACAGGCCATCCTGCACAAGCCGGCCGTGCTCTTCCTCGACGAGCCCACATCCGGCCTTGATCCCGAGGGTGTGCGCCAACTCCGCGATCTCATCATCGCTCTCAACCGCGACCTCGGCATCACCATCTTCATGAACACGCACCTCCTGGCCGAGGTGACCATGACCTGCACCAGCATCGGCATCATGCGCAATGGCGTGCTCGCCTACCACGACAGCCTCGAGGCAACCGTGCAGGCCTTCCCCGGCGACAACTCGCTCGAGGACATCTACCTGCGCATTCGTGACGGGGTGGCTGCGTGAGCGCCATCCTGAGCGTGGCGCGGCACGAGGTGACGAGCCTGCGCCGTGAACGCCTGCCCAAGGTCCTGCTCAGCGTCTTCGTGCTGATGGTGGCGCTTTCGAGCTTCATCGGCTGGCTGACCAACCAGACGGTGAGCAGTGTGTGGCGTGAGACGGTCCGCAGCGGACTCACCACGGCACCCAATCCCTTCGTCAACGTGTCGCCGCTGTACTTCTCGCGCAACACCGTGATCTACGTGGTGCTCATCGGCGCGCTGTCGTCGATCGTGCTGGGGGCAATGTCCGGTATGCGGGACCGACGCGCCCGGGTCACCGATCTGGTGCTCAGCAGGCCCATCGACGGCCGGAGCTTCCTGGCAGGGAAACTGCTGGGCGTGGCGGCAGCTCTGGGTGCCATCACGACCGTGATCGCCGCTCTGGCCTGGGTCACGCTCAGCATCATCACCGGTCCGCTCAAGGCCGCGGATTCGCTGCGGCTGCTCGCCTTCTTCGCCCTGGTGCTCCTGCTGCTCACCGCATTCGCGGCGCTGGGCCTGATGAGTGGCCTGCGCAGCAAGCAGGAGACGGGCGCACTCCTGCTGCCGATTGCCGTGTGGGCGCTCATCACCTTTGTGCTCCCGCAGCTCTCGACCGGCGCCAATCCCGTCTCCTTGCTGAACCCGGTGCCCGCGCCACCGGCAACCGCTGGGGCATTCGCGACCCTGCACGCAATCCTGGGTCCCTTCTCCATCACCGAGCAGTTCAAGACGGTTAGTGGCCTGCTGCTCGGCAACCCCGACGTCACCGGCAGTACCGGGCAGGCAGTTGCAGTACTCATCTCCACCACGCTGCTCTTCGGTGTCGCCTTGATGTTGACCCCACGGGCCGCACTTCGGACGGTGTTCCATGACTAGCGCCTTGGCAGTCATGCGCAAGGAACTGCTCGATCTTCGACGCAATCGCCTGGTCACGATCGTGCTGGGCATGGTCCTGGCAGCGGTGGTGGTGTCGGTGTACATCTCCTCGCTGGCCTTCGCCAGTCGCATGGCGCAGTACAACGCCTACGTGGCTGCACTGAAGCAGGTGGGAAGCTCGGTGATCCCCGCCCCGCCCCAGCTCTTCCCGCTGCAACTGATGCGCGGCAGCATCGAGTACATCGAGATCATCGGGGGCCTCTTCGCCGTCATTCTCGGCTATGTCGCGATCGCCAAGGAGCGTCGCCGCGGCACACTCGAGCTTATCTTCACCCGTCCCATCGGGCGCTGGTCCCTTGCCAGC
>JAKAIC010000119.1 GCA_021814565.1 Actinomycetes bacterium
ATCTTGCAGGGGATCCGAAGAGGCCTGCGCATTGGTCTTCCAGTCGACCACGATCAGGCCCTCGCCATCGCGGTACACGGCGTCGATGCGACCGCGGATGCTGTGCCCGCCCTCGCCCATGGTGAACGGCAGTTCCACCGCCAGCGGCGTGCGCCTGGACCACTCGCTGGCATTGAAGGCCTGCTGCAATGCCGAAAGTGAGGTGTCGTCGTCATCCGCTTGCAGGTCATCAAGCTCAAGGCTGAGCTGTCCGGCGAACTGGCGTTCCAGCCATGCATGGAAGGCGCTGCCACGCTTGGCCGCCAGTGCAGGCTGGCGTGGCATGGGACGCACCAGTGCCTCGAGAAAGGCCTCACGATCCCGCAGCAGCAGCTGCGCCTGGCTGGCCGTGAGGGCTGTCGGCACGGGCACACGATGGTGGGCGCTGCGTTCGGCCCGCCGTTCACCACTGCGCGCGACGATGGCTGCATCCCAGGCCGCAACCTGGGCTCGCTCCTCCACCGTGAGCTCGATCTCGACCTCGGCGAGGGCATCGAAGGCAGCACTGCGCAATCGTTCCTGATAGCCCGGATCGAGTTGCTGCGGCCAGGGCGGGGCCGGCGTGCTCGCCTCCAGCAACTCCTCCGCAGGCGCGGCCCACAGGTGCTCCACACCACCGCGCGCGCTCACCGCGTCACGGATCTGCACGAGCAAGGAAGACGGCTCCGCCACGCGACCCGCGTAACTGCGCGCGGCGCTCGCGATGAGACGCTGCTCGGCACGGGTGACCGCCACATACGCGAGTCGCAACTCCTCTGCCAGCTTGCGGGGACGCAGGGCCTCCGCGAAGGCGTCTGCCTGCTTCTTCCGCGGCAGCTCTGAGGGATAGGCAAGCAGCTCATCATCAACGGTGGTGTGCAGCAAGGCGTAGGGCAGGGCATCGGCATTGGTGGGCCAGGCCGCATCGGAAAGCGCGGACGGGAAACTGCCCTCGGTCAAGGCAGGGAGCGCCACCACTGGGAACTGCAGGCCCTTGGCGGCATGCACTGTCATGATGCTGACAGCACCGTGCACGATGGGCTGCTCGATCTGTGCCTGCTGGCCCATCCGTTCACCATCGTCAAGCCAGTGCAGGAAGGCCGTGAGCGACTGCGCCTCATCAAGCGCGGTGAATCCGGCCGCCAGCTCCAGGAACGCTTCAACCGCGGCCCGGCGTCCGCGCTCCACCGCGCGTTCGCTGGCCTCCAATTCCACTTCGAGGCCGACCCGCTGCACCACGACGCGCACCAGTTCACCTACCGGGAGACCGGCATGTCGGCGCAGGCCTCGCACTTCCGCATGGAGTTCAGCTAGGCGCTCACGCGCTTCGCTCGAGAGCGGGGTGTCGTCACCAGGGTCGGCCACCGCGTCGCCGAGGGCAACGATGTCGACACTGTCTGCGCCCATCGCCGCCTGGGCCAGCGACTGCTGCCATGTCCCGGGAGCACCACCACTGATCACCGAGGCTGCCAGGCGGCGCCCGCGCTCCCCCAGGTGTGCAAGGTCGCGCACGCCGATGCGATAGCGCGGACCACTCAGGATGCGCACCCAGGACGGGTTGGCCGCGGGGTCGTGGATGACCCGCAGATAGGCGACAAGATCGGCGATGTCAGGAACCGCCAGCAATCCGCGCTTACCGACAATCTGCGCTGGAATGCCCGCGCTGGACAGCGCCTCGTAGATGGCACCAGCGTGCTTGTGTTGACGCAGCAGCACCGCCATGCCCTCCCAGGGTGTACTCGCGTGCGCGGCCGTGAGCTGCTCGGCCAGCCAGGCGAATTCGCTGCGTTCATCGGAATGCAGGGCAATGTCGATCAGTCCCGGGCCATTGCGCACGGCATCCGCCGCCTCCAACGCCTGCACATCGGGCATACGTGCGCGCAGTGGCATGGTGATGTCGTTCGCAAGGTCCGCGATGCGCGGTCCGAAGCGTTGAGTCGTGGGTAGTCCGAACACCGCTGAGCGCCGCGGAATGCCGTCGCGCCATGTCGGGAAGTGCTCGCGAAACTGCGTGATGTTCACCGCATTGGCGCCGCGCCATTCGTATATGGCCTGCAAGGCATCGCCAACGGCGGTGACCGGATGGCCATCACCGAAGGCCCGCTGCATGAGCATCCGTTGGGCTACCGAAGTGTCCTGGTACTCGTCGAGCAGCACCACGCGAACATCGCTGCGCAGCCGCTGCACGACATCGGGACGCGCACTCACGAGCTGCAACGAGAGCCGCATCATGTCGGCGTAGTCAATGGATTGCTCTTCGAGTTTCAGCGCCCGAAACTGCTCCACCAGCGCCAGCAACTCAAGGCGACGGCTTGCGGTCTCCATGATCCGGGTGCCCGACACCTGCTGCGCATGAGGGGCCATGCGCTGCAGCAGTTGTTCGTCGAAGGCACGCAGGTCTGCAGGTTCCACGGCCTCCTCGGCCAATCGATCATCGAGGGAGAGCAGCAGCTTCACCACGGACGTGGTGGCCTGTGACAGCGCGATGATGTCGGTGTCCGGATTGCGCACCACTCGCATCGCCAACTGCTCGCGCCTGACGTCGCTCAGCAATCGCACTTCCGGCTCGATACCGATGCGAATGCCGTGGTCGATGATGAGCTGCTGCGCGAAGGAGTGGTAGGTGGCGATAGTGGAGGTGTCGGCGGCATCCACAGCCAACTCGGGATGCGCGAGTGCCTCACGGACCCGTGATCGGAATTCACCCGCAGCCTTGTTGGTGAAGGTGAGACCCAACACCTGGTGCGCCTGCACTGCACCGGTTGCCACCAGCCAGACAATGCGTGCCGTCATGACGGAGGTCTTGCCCGAGCCGGCGCCAGCCATGATGACCGAGGGCGCCATCGGTGCGGTGATAGCGGCGAGTTGGCGCTCGCTGAAGCGGATACGCATGAGCTCGCACAGCCGATCGGTCGTGAACCCGCTCATGCCGGCTCCACTCGTCCTTCCGGTTGCACAGGGCAGACGCCCTTCATTTGGCAGTAGCTGCAATGTCTGCCTGACGTGGCCTGGAACTGTTCCTCGCGCACTCGCTCCAGCCCTGCACCGAGCACCTCCGTGATCCACGGATCATCCGCGGCCAAGGCCGCCTGCACCTGCACGGAGGGATTGAGGCGATCGCGGCTCGCGGCATCCACCCGCAGGTTCACGAACGCCGCACCGGCGGGCCGGAGGGCACCGGCCCCCTCGTACGCGGGAAGTTCCAGCAATCCACGCGCAGCCGCCAATTGGTAGTAGCGCAACTGTCCGCTCTCCTCGACATCCCTGACAGCGAACTTGCGTCTACCTGTCTTGTAGTCGAAGACCATAAGGCCCAGATCATCCGAGATCTCGATGCGGTCGATGCTGCCCCGCATGCGCAACTGCTCCACCCGACCGGAGGGGGTTTTTACCTCGATGACGCGATCAAAGGCCACCTCGCTGGCCAGCAGTGTCGGCGTGCGCTGCGTGTGCCAATGCAGCAGGCGACTGATGGCCCGCAGCCCCTCCTCGAAATCACGGTCGGACTGCCATCTCGAGTCATAACCGGCCTCGTTCCAGACCGAACGCAAGTGCTCGGCCAGCAGGTCCGGATCGGGAGCGAGTTCGCCCTTGGCCAGGCCGTCGGCCAGAGCATGCAGGGCAGACCCGAAGACCACCGCCGAACCCCGGGAGCTTTCCGCATGCACGCGTTGCTCGAGGAACCAATTGAGACTGCAGTTGCCCAGCGAGTCGAGTGAGGAACCCCGGACATAGAGGGGATGCCCGAGCGGGCTCACCGGAACCGGGTTGTCGGTGATCATCCGGGTGCCCCACCAGCGTGCGGCATCGGCTTCCGGGAACAGCGCCTCGCCTGCTTCATCGGTGAGTGCCGCCAGTTCCCGCAAGCGCCGCACAGCCTGGGCACGCAGGGCTGGCGAGACTCGCTCCGAAGTGGCGACCCGGCGCAATGTCGCCACCAGATCCCCTGCCGAATCCAGCGTGACCGGTCGACCCACCACCGCGACGGGGGGCACCACCGTCTGCTCGAGGAATCGCGAAGGCTGGGCATCCTTGGCGCGATCACCGCGGGTGCCCGAAACCACGAGCGTGACGCCGGCCCGCGTGCACGCCATATAGAACAGCCGCCGCTCCTCATCGAAGAGCGCCTGCCGGCTGCGGCCCTGCACCAACCCGCCCGTGGTGAGGCGATCCACGTCAAGCAGCGTCGACCTACGCCGCAGATTGGGCCATACACCTTCGTCGACGCCCACCATGAACACGTGCTTCCACTGCAGCCCCTTCGCCGCATGGGCCGTGAGCAACTGCACCGCAGGTTCGTTGAAGCCTCGTGGCGCCAGCGTCTCGGCCGGCACCTCCTGCTCCAGCAGGTCACGGACGAAACTGGCCACGCCGGCACGGCCCTGGCGACGCAACACCGCGCGATCGGCGATATCGAACAACTCGCACACGGCATCGAGATCACGATGGGCAAGTGCCGAACCCTGCTCAACCGCCTGGCGACGCAGCCGCTGCGGCCAGCTGCTGCCCGACCACAACAGCCAGAGGGCTTCATGCGGCGTGGCGCCCGCGCGCACCCGGGCATGGACCCGCTGCAGCAGCGCCCGCAGCGACTCGAAGGCCAGCGCGCCCGGCACCTCATCGGCGAGCTCGAGTGCCGGCTGCGCGGCCGAAAGCGCCAGGGCGAGCGCCATGTCACTCGGCGTA
>JAKAIC010000120.1 GCA_021814565.1 Actinomycetes bacterium
CCCCTTCTGCAATGTCATGCTCAGTGACGCCATGGTGGCGGCCGATGTAGCCGCCCCCGAGGGGACACGCGTGGCTGAGTTCTCCACCCTGCTGCTGGAGGCGGTCAAGAAATAGCCCGGCCCAGGCCAGGAGAACCCCCCGCCCGGGGCATCATCTGCCGGCGCGTCTCGGCGTCTGGCCGGTCAGCGGTCGCAACCCGGGCGCGGGCCCCCCAGCCATGCGGCAGAATTGGGTCCACCCCGACCTAAGGCAGGCCATGGACGCGCAGCACATGCCGAGCGACTTCAGCAAGATTCTCTTCAGCGAGCCGCAGTTGCTGGCCCGCATCGCGGAACTCGCCAAGGATGTGGAACGCGACTACGCGGGCAAGGATCTCCTGCTCGTGGGCGTGCTCAAGGGTGCCACGGTGCTGCTGTCGGACTTCAGCCGCGCCCTCAGCCGCCACATCGACATCGAGTGGATGGCGGTCTCCTCCTATGGCTCCGGCACCAAGAGCAGTGGAGTGGTGCGCATCCTCAAGGATCTGGACGCCGACATCACCGGACGCAATGTGCTGGTCGTCGAGGACATCCTCGACAGTGGTCTGACCCTGTCCTGGTTGCTCGGCAACCTGCGCAGCCGGGGCGCTGCCACCGTGGAAGTGCTGACGTTGCTTCGCAAACCAGAGGCCGCCAAGGTCAAGGTCGATCCCAAGTACGTGGGCTTCGACATCCCCAACGAGTTTGTCGTGGGATACGGCCTGGACTACGCCGAGCGCTACCGCAACCTGCGCGATATCGCGGTTCTGGCCCCGCACGTCTACTCCTGAGGCGCGCGAGCGGCCCCACCGCGGCAGGGGGCACCCTGACTTTGCCCTGAACCATGAGCTGTGCTGCGCAGTTGCTGGCGCACGCCTGACCTTCCCCCGCTAGCCTTGTGCGCGATGAATCTCAGGAAACTCTTTCGCGGCCCGCTCGTCTGGATCACCCTGGCGGCCCTCACGGTGCTGCTCGCGACCAATGTGATCGCCGGCATGAGCGGCCCCAAGCTCATCACCACCAGCCAGGCCTTCGCCGACATCAATTCGGGCAAGGTGCAGTCCGCCATCGTCATCGACACGGACCAGAGCCTCACCCTCACCCTGGCCGACGGCACGCGTGAGCGCGCCGAGTTCGCCCAGGCGCAGGGCATCGCCCTCACCGACCTGCTGCAGAAGCGCGCGGCCGACGGCACCCTCAAGCATGGTTATGACGTCCAGGTGCCGCAGGGAAACTACTTCATCACCCTGCTCGGCAGCATCCTGCCCTTCATCCTGATGATGGCGCTGCTCTTCTACTTCATGAACCAGATGCAGGGCGGCGGGCGAGCCATGCAGTTCGGCAAGGCCCGCACCAAGAACGTGAACAAGGACATGCCCAAGACCACCTTCGCCGACGTTGCCGGCGTGGACGAGGCGGTGGAGGAGTTGCAGGAGATCAAGGAGTTCCTGCAGGAGCCGGCCAAGTTCCAGGCCGTCGGGGCCAAGATTCCCAAGGGTGTGCTGCTCTACGGCCCGCCTGGCACCGGCAAAACCCTGCTGGCACGTGCGGTCGCCGGTGAGGCCGGTGTGCCCTTCTTCTCCATCTCAGGCTCCGACTTCGTTGAGATGTTCGTGGGCGTGGGGGCCTCGCGTGTGCGCGACCTCTTCGATCAAGCCAAGCAGAACGCACCAGCCATCATCTTCATCGACGAGATCGACGCAGTCGGTCGCCATCGCGGCGCTGGCCTGGGCGGCGGCCACGATGAGCGCGAACAGACGCTCAACCAGATGCTCGTGGAAATGGATGGCTTCGACGTCACCGGTGGCGTAATCCTGATCGCTGCCACCAACCGCCCTGACATCCTGGACCCAGCCCTACTTCGTCCCGGTCGTTTCGACCGTCAGGTGCAGGTCACGGCACCCGACCTCAAGGGTCGGCACCACATTCTCAAGGTGCACGCCAACGGCAAGCCGCTGGCCAAGGACGTCGACCTGGAAGCGGTCGCGCGTCGTACCCCGGGCTTCACCGGTGCCGATCTGGCCAACGTGCTGAACGAGGCCGCCCTGCTCACTGCACGCGGCGGCAAGCAGTTCATTACCAATGCCATCCTGGATGAGGCCATCGACCGCGTCATCGGTGGCCCGCAGCAACGCAGCCGGGTCATGAGCGAGCACGAGAAGCTGGTGACCGCGTACCACGAGGGCGGTCACGCGCTGGTCGCGGCCGCCATGCCCAACGCCGACCCGGTGCACAAGATCACGATCCTGCCGCGCGGGCGTGCCCTCGGGTACACCATGGTGCTGCCCGATCAGGACAAGTACTCGGTGTCACGGAGCGAACTGCTGGGACAGCTCTCGTACATGCTGGGTGGCCGTGCCGCGGAAGAGCTGGTCTTTCACGATCCAACCACGGGTGCGCACAACGACATCGAGAAGGCCACGGCCACGGCCCGCGCCATGGTGATGCAGTACGGAATGACCGAGCGCCTGGGTGCCGTCTCCTACGGTCAGACCAACGGTGACGTGTTCATCGGCCGCGATCTCGGGCACATGCGCGAGTACAGCGAATCAGTGTCCGCCATCATCGACGACGAGGTGCGTTCGCTCATTGACGCCGCACACCACGAGGCCTTCGAGGTGCTGGATGAGAACCGCGATGTCCTGGACAGCCTGGTGGTGAAACTGCTGGAGAAGGAAACCCTCCAGAAGGAGGAGATCGCAACCATCTTCCAGGACCTCAGGAAGCGTGAGCCCCGCGGCCCCTGGACGGGGTCGGCACGACGGCAGCCCTCGGATCGCGAACCGGTCGCCTTTCGCCTCCCCAAGTCATTGAGCACGGATGAGCCCCCGGCGGAGCAGGCGTAGCCATGAGTGTCGACCCCATCAGCGTGCCGGAGCGGACAACGGCCTCGGAGGTCGATCTTCCGCGTGCCGAGGCCGCCGTGCGCGAACTGCTCCTTGCCATCGGTGAGGATCCTGATCGCGACGGGCTCGTCAACACGCCCATGCGCGTGGCTCGCGCCTATGCCGAGTACACCGCTGGCATGCGGCAGAACCATCACGAGATCCTGGCCACCACCTTCGACCTGGACCATGACGAGATGGTGGTAGTGAAGGGCATCGAGGTGTACTCATTGTGTGAGCACCACATGATCCCCTTCCACGGCATTGCGCATGTTGGCTACATCCCCGGCGCCACGGGCCGCGTCACCGGGCTCTCCAAGATCGCGCGGCTCGTCGACATGTACGCCAAGCGGCTGCAGGTGCAGGAGCGTCTCACCTCGCAGGTCGCGGACGCCATCACGGAGGCCCTGCAACCGCTTGGTGCCATCGTGATTGTCGAATGCGAACACCTGTGCATGTCGATGCGTGGAGTGCACAAGCCGGGCGCGCGCACCGTCACATCAGCGGTGCGTGGTCAACTGCGCAACGCCGCCACCCGAGCGGAAGCCATGGCCCTCATCGCCGGTCGTGCCTGATGCGCCACCCTGCGGGCCTGCCGCTTGAACTGGCGTCGCTGGAGCGCACGCTGGTCATGGGGGTAGTGAACGTCACTCCCGATTCCTTCTCGGACGGCGGGCGCTTCCTCGCACCGGATGCCGCCACCGCGCAAGCACGAGCGCTGGCCGCTGCTGGAGCCGACATCATCGATGTCGGCGGTGAGTCCACCCGGCCGGGAGCTCCCCGTGTGGGTCTTGACGAGGAGTTGGCGCGCGTCATCCCGGTGATAGAGCAGCTGGCTGCGGAAGGCATGCATGTGAGCGTCGACACCATGCGTGGTGCGGTGGCCATGGAAGCTGTCCGCGCGGGTGCCTGCATGGTCAACGATGTGAGCGGTGGCCTCGGCGAACCCGACATGCTGCCAACCATCGCAGAGCTCGATGTGCCGTACATCCTCATGCATTGGCGCGGCCACTCCGATGTCATGACCTCACTGACGGAGTACGACGACGTCTTGAGCGATGTGGCCACAGAGCTCTCGCAGCGCGTCGATGCAGCCCTTGCGCTGCAGGTTGATCCACGACGCATCGTCCTGGATCCCGGCCTCGGATTCGCCAAGGATTCCAAGCAGAACTGGGTGCTGCTGCAAGGCTTGGAGACGCTCAAACTGCTCGGTCGCCCGCTGCTCATAGGTGCCTCGCGCAAGCGTTTCCTGGGCTCCTTGCTTGCTGAGCCTGACGGCACGCCGCGCGCGGTGTTCGCCCGCGATGCGGCCACCGATGCGATCACTGCCATCTCGGCCGTACATGAGGTGTGGGCGGTGAGGGTTCACAATGTTCGAGCCTCGGCGGATGCGGTCCGCGTGGCACATGCCTGGCTGACCGGTGGTGACGATGAATCGCATTGAGATCAAAGGCATCCGCGGACACGGCTTTCACGGTGTGCTGACCTTCGAGCGCACGGAGGGCCAGGAGTTCCTTGTCGACGTGGCCATGGAGGTCGCCACCGAAGAGGCGGCCAAGCACGACGACCTGCTGTTGACGGTTGATTACTCGGCCATTGCGCAGCTGGTGCACGCACGCATCATGGGCGAGCCGCATCAACTCATCGAGACGCTCGCGCATCGCATCGCTGACGATCTCGCCAAAGTCCCGCGCGTGGAAGAGATCGGA